>JALERH010000169.1 GCA_022764275.1 Blautia sp.
TTTCTTCGTAAAGAAAAGGTACGGATAGCGAATGAACTTCCAGCAGCTATCCAAAAGGCATTTTCTACCATAAGTGACTCTGATTGCGAAGGGTGGTTTCATGCTTCTGGATATATGCACTAATTTATTGGATTGCTATAGTAAGAAAATGAAAAACACAGGGGAATTAAGACAAAATATAGACATTTTTGAAACTTGACAGGCATATATTGTCGTGATAGAATTTGTTAAGACAAAAACAAAAAGAATGATTCTAATAACTTATCGACAAAAAATAGTGTCGCTTATGGCCATGATAAACGACATTTTTCATTTAGGAAGACCCTTGGAGGTCTTTTTTTTTGGTTCTCGTGATGTCTGTGTATACAGAAATATGAATTTTTGGGAGGACTGTTGTAGCACGAAGTGCGGAAGAATTCGTTTGGCAGCTTTTGCCCCCAACATTTATCAGGGAAAAGTTCTCCGGCGGGGTCTATGCAGATTTTTCACGTCTCCAGGCCCCATTTATCCCGGAAATCCAGGAAAAACCACAGTTTTACAGGGTGAATTTTCCCTATGCAGAAAAAGTATTGCTCCAGACCCCGTTTTTTATGTTTTCCGGGGTCTGGAGCAATGTTTTTTCTGTATAGATACTATACCATGTAAAATCGGAGCATTTTTTCTGACTTTCCAGGATAATTTGGCTCTGAAGAAGCAAAAAAATTGTATAGGCCCCGCAGGGATGTTTTACAACCCATACTCTCTAAGAAGCTTCTTACGGAATTCTGCATCTGAAACAGCACGCACCAGGTCTTCCTGACGATTATCTTTCAGCAAAAGACCATTCAGCGTATTAATCCGGTTCTCCCCGGTTTCGATTCCGGCAGTTTGCCCTGCCTCAAATCCAGAAGGTTTTCCGGCTTCGAACCCCGTAGCTTTTCCAGCTTCGAATCCATCCTCATAGCCTTCTTCACGGATGGTTCTTTTATGCCGCTCCTCATCATACTCTTCCAAATACATCGCACTTACCTCCTTACGATGAACCCTCAATATATCCGTCAGGATTCCGTCTGCAATACATTTGTTGATTGCGAGTTCTACCGCTTCAGGTGGTTTCCAAAGTTGTGATGACCAGTTCATCCGGATTCCTGTAGTCGGACTGGTTGAGAGCGTTATATAATTGTAACAGGTTGTTCTTGTCCCGGAAAATAAACCGGAACAGCGTATCTTTATGTTTTCTCTGCACCGCAGTGCCTTTATCAGGAGTAGGGAAAACCGCTTTTTTATAAGATTTCCGTTTTCCATGGCTATTCGTTCTTTTTCCCATGGCTGCCTCCATTATAATCCAAATATCTGTTGTTTGAAAGTAAAATCGGATAAATAGCAGTCAAAAAACAATCAAGGGAATCACTTTTTTCTAAACCCTAAATATTTTTTGAAATACCTAAAAAAATTTGTATTTTTCTATTGCAATCTGCGATTTTTATGGTATGATACTACTAGAAGCAAGAAATAGAAACGAAACAAAAGCAGACACATTTAGGGAGGTTATATTATGACAGAAGGGCTGAAATGGACCGTAAATGAGGTTCCGAAATCGGATGATGCCTGGTTGGACCTGATGTCCGAGGAAAACGTAGAAAAAGCAAATGAGTTTCACAGAAGCTTTCCACAGTATACCGTCACACCGCTTCAGAAGCTTGGTGCGCTGGCGAAATATCTGGGAGTAAAGGGCATCTACTGTAAGGATGAATCCTACCGTTTTGGGCTGAACGCTTTTAAAGTGCTGGGCGGTTCCTATGCGATGGGACGTTATATAGCAAAAGAGCTTGGACGCGACATCAGCGAACTGCCATACAATGTTCTCTCTTCCGATAAATTAAGAGAGGAATTCGGACAGGCAACATTCTTTACCGCCACCGACGGCAATCACGGACGCGGCGTGGCATGGGCTGCAAAACGTCTTGGACAGAAAGCTGTTGTCCGGATGCCAAAGGGCACGACGAAAACACGTTTTGACAACATTGCCAAAGAAGGCGCTACCGTTACGATCGAAGAAGTAAACTATGATGACTGCGTAAGAATGGCTGCCGCAGAAGCTGCACAGACAGAGCACGGCATCATCGTACAGGATACCGCTTGGGAAGGCTACGAGGAAATCCCGTCCTGGATCATGCAGGGCTACGGAACTCTGGTTCTTGAGGCAGACAGACAGTTAAAGGAAAACGGCGTTGATCGTCCGACTCACGTATTTGTACAGGCAGGCGTTGGTTCTCTGGCAGGCGCGGTTGTTGGATATTTTGCTCATAAATATAAAGAAAACCCGCCGGTGATGGTTGTCTGCGAAGCAAGTGCAGCTGACTGCCTCTACCGCTCCGCTGTCGCTAAAACCGGAAACCTTGTAAATGTCACCGGTGACCTGCAGACCATTATGGCAGGACTTGCCTGTGGAGAAGGAAATACCATTGGCTGGGATATCCTGAAAAACCATGTGACCGTATTTGCTTCCTGTCCGGATTGGATGAGTGCAAAGGCAACCCGTATCTATGCAAATCCTCTGGAGGATGACCCGCATATCGTTTCCGGCGAATCCGGTTCCGTACCTCTTGGACTTGCCTACACCGCTCTTCATGACGAAGATGCAAAGGACTTAAAGGAAGCCCTGAAGCTGGACGAAAATTCCAATATCCTGGTCATCTCCACCGAGGGAGACACGGATCCGGTACGTTACCGCGAGATCGTATGGGACGGCCTGTACGGCACAGACGAATCTCTGAGCAAATAGTGAAGTATCATAACAAAACCATGAAATAATTATCATAATAAAATCATGAAATATAAATAAATGTGGGAGGATCACTATCATGGATTATAACAAAATTAACGAAGCTGCCAAAAATTATGAGGCAGATATGACCAGATTCCTTCGTGACCTGGTTCGCATTCCCGGCGAGAGCTGCGGTGAAAAGGGACACATCATGCGCATCAAGGAAGAAATGGAAAAAGTCGGCTTTGACAAAGTTGAAATCGATCCAATGGGAAATGTTCTGGGTTACATGGGAACCGGCAAGACCCTGATCGGATTCGATGCGCACATTGATACCGTTGGTATCGGAAACATCAATAACTGGAAGTTCGACCCGTATGAAGGCTTTGAGACTGAAGAAGAAATCGGCGGCCGCGGAACCTCCGACCAGATGGGCGGTATCGTTTCTGCTGTATACGGAGCAAAGATCATGAAAGACCTTGGTCTTTTAAATGACAAATATCAGGTACTGGTTACCGGTACGGTTCAGGAAGAGGACTGCGATGGTCTCTGCTGGCAGTACATCATCAACGAAGACAAGGTTCGTCCGGAATTCGTGGTTTCCACAGAGCCGACAGACGGCGGTATCTACCGCGGACAGCGCGGACGTATGGAAATCCGTATTGATGTCAAAGGTGTTTCCTGCCACGGTTCCGCACCGGAGCGTGGTGACAATGCCATCTACAAAATGGCAGACATCCTTCAGGACGTACGTGCGCTGAATGAAAACGATGCAGCAGACGAAACTGAGATTAAAGGTCTTGTAAAAATGCTGGATGAGAAATACAATCCACAGTGGGAAGAAGCCCGTTTCCTTGGCCGCGGTACCGTGACCACCTCCGAAATCTTCTATACCTCCCCGAGTCGCTGTGCGGTTGCAGACTCCTGTTCCGTTTCTCTGGACCGTCGTATGACAGCCGGTGAAACATGGGAAAGCTGCCTGGATGAGATTCGTGCTCTTCCATCCGTAAAGAAATACGGGGATGACGTAAAGGTTTCCATGTATGAATACTCCCGTCCGTCCTGGACTGAGCTGGTATATCCGATCGAGTGCTACTTCCCGACCTGGGTTATCCCGAAGGATCACAAGGTTACCAAAGCTCTGGAAGAAGCTTACATGGGACTGTACGGCGAAGAGCGTGTTGGAAATGCCGAGACAGAGGCTATGCGAAAAGCGCGTCCTCTGACAGACAAATGGACCTTCTCCACAAACGGTGTTTCCATCATGGGACGTAACGGCATTCCATGCATCGGTTTTGGACCTGGTGCAGAGGCACAGGCTCATGCTCCGAATGAAAAGACCTGGAAAATTGACCTGGTAAGATGCGCAGCTGTTTATGCAGCTCTTCCTACCGCTTATTGTAAATAATCACATATTCTGCTGCCGGTTTTACTCATTGCCGGCAGCGCCTCCACAAAAAAGAAAAAATACAAATATAATCATAATATAATCATAAGGAGATTCGATCAATGAAAACATTACAGGATTACATCGATAAACTGAACAGCTTAAACTTTAAAGAAATGTACAACAACGACTTCTTCTGGACCTGGGACAAGACAGATGACGAACTGGAAGCCGTATTTACCGTTGCAGATGCTCTTCGTTTCATGAGAGAAAACAACATCTCCACGAAAGTATTCGAGAGCGGCCTTGGAATCTCTATCTTCCGTGACAATTCCACCCGTACCCGTTTCTCCTTCGCTTCCGCATGTAACCTGTTAGGTCTGGAAGTTCAGGATCTGGATGAGAAAAAATCTCAGATCGCACACGGCGAGACCGTTCGTGAAACCGCAAACATGGTTTCCTTTATGGCTGATGTCATCGGTATCCGCGATGATATGTACATCGGAAAAGGCCATGCATACCAGAAAGAGTTTATGGAAGCCGTAACCGAAGGTAACAAAGACGGCATCCTGGAGCAGAGACCGACTCTCGTAAACCTGCAATGTGACGTGGATCATCCGACACAGTGTATGGCAGATATGCTTCACATCATTCATGAGTTTGGCGGCGTAGAAAATCTGAAAGGCAAAAAGCTTGCCATGACATGGGCTTACTCTCCTTCTTACGGCAAACCGCTTTCCGTTCCGCAGGGTGTGATCGGTCTGATGACACGTTTCGGCATGGATGTTGTTCTTGCTCATCCGGAAGGATACGATGTAATGCCAGAAGTTGAAGAAATTGCGAAAAAGAACGCTGCCGCTTCCGGCGGTTCCTTCACAAAGACCAACAGCATGGAAGAAGCATTCAAAGATGCAGATATCGTTTACCCGAAGAGCTGGGCTCCGTTTGCAGCTATGGAAAAACGTACCAATCTCTATGGCGAAGGCGACTTTGATGGAATTGACAAGCTGGAAAAAGAACTTCTTGCTCAGAATGCAGAGCACAAAGACTGGGCTTGTACCGAAGAGCTTATGAAGACCACAAAGGATGGAAAGGCTCTTTACCTGCACTGTCTGCCGGCTGATATTACCGGCGTAAGCTGTGAGACCGGTGAAGTGGATGCCAGCGTATTTGACCGTTACAGAATCCCGCTTTACAAAGAAGCAAGCTTCAAGCCATATGTCATCGCTGCTATGATCCTTCTTTCCAAATTTGAGAATCCGCAGGACATCCTGAAAAAGCTTGAGGTAAAAGCAGCTCCGAGAATACTGAAATAATCCGCTGGAGCTTATCTGGAGGGAATCATGTATAAAAGAAAAAGAATTGTAATCGCACTGGGAGGGAACGCTCTGGGAAATACCCTCCCGGAGCAGATGCTTGCTGTAAAAACCACGGCAAAAGCGCTTTGTGATCTGATTGAGGAAGGTCACCAGGTGGTCGTGGTTCACGGAAACGGACCGCAGGTAGGTATGATCAATAATGCCATGTCCGCACTTTCCCGTGAAGACGAAAATCAGCCGAATACTCCTCTCTCTGTCTGTGTTGCCATGAGCCAGGCATATATTGGATATGATCTGCAGAATGCTCTTCGTGAGGAGCTTCGTAAGCGCGGATTTATGCGAACTCCCGTTGTCACAGTCGTGACTCAGGTACGTGTGGATCCGGAGGATCCGGCTTTCGCTAATCCCACCAAGCCTATCGGCAAATTCCTTACCAAAGAGGAAGCCGAATATCAGGCAAAAGCATACGGTCACATCATGAAGGAGGATGCAGGCCGCGGATACCGCCGTGTCGTAGCTTCTCCGAAGCCTGTGGAAATCGTGGAACAGGATGCCATCAACAGTCTTGTAGATGCCAATAAGATTGTCATCTGCTGTGGCGGCGGTGGAATTCCGGTCATTTTAAAGGATCATCATTTAAAAGGAGCTTCCGCTGTCATTGACAAGGATTTTGCAAGCTGTCTGCTGGCAAAACAGCTGGATGCGGATATGCTGATCATTCTCACTGCGGTGGAAAAAGTCGCGGTGAATTTCGGAAAACCGGATGAAAAATGGCTGGATGACTTGTCTGTTTCAGATGCAAAGAAATATATCGAAGAAGGTCAGTTTGCACCGGGCTCCATGCTTCCCAAGGTTCAGGCTGCTGTGGATTTTGCTGAATCAAAAGCAGGTCGCGCAGCCATGATCACACTCCTTGAAAAGGCAAGGGACGGAATCCACGGAAAAACCGGTACCAAGATTCATCTGTAAAAAAGATTATAAAGACAAAGCAATCGCGTTCGCCGGTCGGCGGACGCGATTTTGCTGTTTATGAGGATTTATTTTCTTTCAGCTCCGGCAGTACGGTGATGAGCATGGTGATAAAGCAGGCGCAGCCTCCGATCAGGTTGGATATAGGCTCCGCCCAGAACACTCCGTCCACTCCCATCCCGGAAATTCGTGGAAGCAGGATGGTCAGAGGCGTCACGATAATGGCTTTTCGAAACAGGGAGAAAAAGGTTGCTTTTTTCGCTTTTCCCAGCGCCACAAAAACGCATTGTCCTGTAAACTGCAGGGCCATGAAGCAAAAGCCAAAGAAATAAATATGAAGGGCCGGAATTCCCTTTTCGATCAGTTCGGAATCACCGTTAAAAATACGGATAAACGGTTCCGGACTGATTTTTAATATGGCCCAGGCCACCATTGTATACGCGACACACACAACAGCCATAAACCGGATTGCCTGTTTTACCCTGTCAAAGGCTTTTTCTCCGTAATTAAAGCTCATGACCGGGGAAGCACCGTTTGTAAGGCCCTGCACCGGCATGGTAAAGATTTCCCGCACGGAATTTAAGACCGTCATCACTCCTACATACAGATCACCGCCATAGACCTGCAGCGTGGCATTACATACCACCTGTACCAGGCTGTTGGTAAATGCCATGATAAATCCCGAAACACCAAGAGCCATAATTCTTTTTACTCTCTCCCACTGAATTTTCATGGCTTCTCTTTTCAGATGAAGCACCGCCCTTTTTCCAGTCAGGAATTTCAGCACCCACACTGCAGAACAAAGCTGAGACAGAATCGTGGCAAGCGCGGCTCCGCGTACTCCCATGCCGAATCCAAAGATAAACAGAGGATCCAGGAAAATATTCATCACAGCTCCGATGAGTACGGTGAGCATTCCCATATTTCCAAAGCCCTGGCTGTTGATAAACGGATTCATCCCCAGAGAAATCATCACAAAAATAGTTCCAAGAAGATAAATGCGGATATAATCTCTGGCGTAGGGAAATGTTGTATCGCTTGCGCCAAACGCATACAGAATTGGTTTATAAAACATCATTACAACTGCCATCAGCACAACTCCTGTAAGAATCAGCATGGAAAACGTGTTTCCCATGAGTTTTTGTGCCTCTTCTTCATTTCCCCGTCCACGTTCCATGGAACAAAGAGGAGCACCGCCATTTCCAAAAAGATACGTAAACGCCATTACAAGAGTAATGATGGGAAAGCAGAGTCCCACACCGGTCAGCGCCAGTGTTCCTACTTCGGGTATTCTTCCGATATACATACGGTCCACGATATTATATAAAAGGTTCAGAATCTGTGCGATGGTCATGGGCACAGCAACCTCCAGGATATTCCGATACACACTTCCGGTAGAAAAATCCGTCTGGTGTGTTTCATGCTTTCTCACTCTTTGTTCCCTCCCAAAAAGAAAAACCCTGACTGCTCAGAGTTTTCCCGGAAAATAATTCTTTAATTAAAACTTATCCTACAAGACGGGCTGTCTCACCGGATGGATTGGAAATCACAGCTGCTGCAACAATCTCGCACGGCGGATTTTCTTTTACACTCTCCACAGCCGCGGTAACCGCCGCTACATCCCCACTTAAAAATACTGTGACATGCCCGCCGCATTTCGTATTCCAGGTACGGAAGGACACGTCTGATGTTTTCAGCATCTGGTCCACAACCACAACGGCGTTGCTGCTTCCCAGAACTTCTACTAATCCCAATGCTCCATATGTCATGATCGTACCCTCCTTCTACTTGTTGATCGTCATCTTTAATGCAATTTCTGTATCAGCAGTGGGGGATGCGATCACAGTGTGGGACACAATCTTACCCAGAGGTTTCGCAGTCTCCAGTGCCACTTCCATAGCAGCATTCACATCTGATACGGAGCCTCTCATCTTCACACAGGCACCGCTTTTAAGACGGTTACGCTCAACACTCTGTATCCTCACATTTGCTGCCTTAGATGCAGCGTCAAGTGCCACAAAGCAGGCAACCAGGTTATCCACCTCAAAAACACCTACTGCCATGCCATCATAATTCTCAGCCATAAGTCCCCTCCATTATATTACTGCCGCATTTTATTTCTTTCAGTATACCTTTTTTTTCCGTAAATTACAAGTTTTTTCTGCAATCCACATCTGTCAGTTCCCTTGAATCTTCCACAGGAAGAAGCGCCGTATCCTCTCTGTGGGCTGTGATCACATGCTTTCCGCCTGTATCTCCGGTAAGTTCTAAAAGCTCCGGATAATACTTCTGTGAAAAGATACAGGGATTTCCAAGCTTTCCGCCACAGGAAACACATGCGATGCCTTTCCCGGATGCCAGAAAAAGCTGAATCAGCTTCCCGGGGGTATCCTGTGAAAGCCACGGCTGATCCGCCACGGCAAACAGACATGCATCCGCATCCAGATTGGCCTTCAGACCGATTTTTAA
The DNA here is from genome assembly GCA_022764275.1 of Blautia sp. Classification (GTDB taxonomy): domain Bacteria; phylum Bacillota; class Clostridia; order Lachnospirales; family Lachnospiraceae; genus Blautia_A. The sequence goes on from JALERH010000169.1 coordinate 8,891, forward strand.
GGACGAGGAAATTCCCTCGTCAGGATGAGGATTATACAGCACCCGTGCTCCTTTTGCCATAGCCTCCTGTGCCACCTCATCATACTGGGTCACAACCGTCAGCGATACGTCCGGAATCGCTGCAAGCTTATCCAGGGTATGCTGATACATGGGGCGGCCTTCGATTTCATATAATAATTTATTACTGCCAAAACGGCGGCTGTTTCCAGCCGCCAGCATAATTACTGCAATTATCATAAGCATTTTCTGCCTTTTCCAATTTCATTTCTGTTTACTGTTTTGTCACTCCTGCCCTTATACATTCTTCAGGCTTCCGTAAGCAGCCACCGTTCCCTCTTCTTCCAGCTCCCCGACAATCTTTTCGGCAGCCTCGGTGCTTTCCAGCACATCTGCCTTGTTCAGATAAACCCGGTACACTCTTCCCTCCACGTTTTTGAAAAGACCGTGAATGGAACCTGCAATTTTTACAATGTCTTCTTCTGTTACAGGAGCCTCCATGCTCTTCTTCAGGAAATCGGATGTCCGCTCCATGCGATGGGTCGTCTCACAGATGGGCTTACCCAGGCAGTCAAGCCCCACCACACTGATGACAAGATCGGCAAAAGGAGGGATCACCGGTTCCCATTCCTCCGGGACCTTTAACGGCTTCTGCTTCGACCCGTCCGCCTCGATCAGCATCACATCACACAAGGGCTTCAGGCTTTCCAGCCTCTCCTGCGAAAGAGATGTGATTTTTTCCTGATTTGCATCAAGACCAGCCGCGATCACATACCCGTACTCTTCCAGCTTTTCCTGCACCTCTTTGGGATCTCCGTCCATGGCAAAAGGACGGTCCGGCTCATAGAACATATGCGTCGTTGTGGAAATGATCACTTTTTTTCCTATGGAAAGCAATTCCTGATTCAACCGGTAAATCAGGCTGGTCTTTCCTCCGCCGCCCACAACGGCAATCACCGGATACTTTTCAATATCCAGTTCCAGCAAATCCAGAAAATATTCGCGATGTCTCACAGGCATCTCCCCTTCATTTTTTATCATTTTAATGTGGCATGATTCCATGATTCATCAGAATCTCCACAACGCTTCCGGCGATACAGCGCGCCTTATCGGAAATCGTAAAGCAGTTTTTCTTTTCTTCCTTTCGCGGGTCGATATCTGCGATCTTCATTCCTTCGAAGACTTCATAGCCATCCCGGATAATCCCCCTCAGAACGCCCGTAATGGTCGCTTTTACAGGGGTTTCCCCCACATAGGCAAGTATCTGCCCCTGCTCTACGATATCTGCGATTTGAGCCTGATTACGGATTTGACCGGCTGCCGGCGAATGAATCACCCGCTCCTTGCTGACACCGCCCACCAGTCCGGGAATCCCGGTATTGGGGATGGCACAGCCCTCCTCGATGATCCTGCCAAGGTCATGTCCGCGCATGGTCTCCACCACGTAATCCACGTCCTCTCCGGCTTCAAAACCTGGTCCCAGTGCGATGGTCAGAGGCGCCATCTCTCTCGTCGTTCCAATGTTTCGTTTGGCAATGATGGCGTCCACCAGTGCCAGGATCTTTCCTTTTTCGCGAAGTTCCGAAATACAGGCCCCTTCTGCATCCACCAGAAGGGGAATTTCTTTTGATGCCCAGACCTTTTCACATTCCTCAATGGTATTTACTCTCTGGCAGAGCACCCCTTCCACGAAAGCTTCTCCGTCATAGACAGCCTCGCAGAAGGATACCATACGCCGGATGGCACTTGGTCTTTCGCTCTCCAGAATCAAAACCCGGTAGCCGCAGCGGTACAGCCTGTGGATGACTCCGCTTGCCAGATCGCCGCCGCCCCGGACAATTACACATTTATTACTCATTTTTATCTCCGGCTGCGTCTTTCGCAGCCATATTTTCATTATTTACTTTTTCCACTGCGTTCACGATATTTTCATATCCGGTACAGCGGCACAGATTTCCTGCCATGTGCTTGCGGATGGCGTCTCGCGTCAGCTTTTCTCCCCGCTCCAGAAGAACTGTGGCAGACATCACAAATCCTGGCGTACAGAAACCGCACTGGATAGCACCTTCTTCGATAAAAGCCTCCTGAATACGGGTCAGCTCTCCGTCTTTCTCCAGTCCTTCCAGGGTGCGGATATTTTTTCCCTCCGCCCAGACAGCCAAATAGATACAGGAATCAATGGTTTCTCCATCTATGATCACGGTACAGGCTCCGCATTCTCCTACTTCACAGCCTTTCTTTACGGAAGTCAGACCCAGCCGGTTTCTCAGCATATCCAGAAGGGATTCCCGCACGTCCACGTATTCTGCCACTTCTTTTCCGTTCACCGTACACTGTACCAGTCTCATTTCTTTTTTCATGCCTCGTCACCTCCTGCAAGTTCTATGCTGCGCATCAGAGCTCTTCTGGCGATCTCCCCGCCGATCTGAAGACGGAATTCTCTGGATGCTCTCCAGGAATCTCTGGGATGAATTTCCTGACGAACCATTTCCTCCACTTTAGACAGAAGCTCTTCTCCCAAAGGCATGCCCTTTATGGCATTTTCCGTTTCCACACAGCGATATGGTACCGGTGCTGCCACTCCGAAGGTAATGCGCACATCCTCCAGAATTTTTTTCTCCGGATTCACTTTACTCACCACGCTGCAGCTTAAGGTGGCGATATCCATGGCATTTCTCATGGAATATTTAATGTAATGGCCGTGATAGCCCTGGTATTCTTTTCCCGGAATCACAATGTGTGTCAGGACATCCCCCTGATGCAGATCCACTTTTCCAGGTCCCAGGTAAAAGTCCCGGATAGGAATCATCCGTCCGCCGGTTCCGTCTGCAATGCGAAGCATAGCATTCAGGGAAAACAAGGTAGGAACACTGTCCGCACTGACAGCGCCGTTGCATACATTTCCTCCAATGGTTCCAATGTTTCTCACCTGAGGTCCGCCTACCTGATCCACGGCCTCTCCCAGGACAGGTATGTACTTCTGTATGATGGGATCACTGGTCACATGGGAAAAGGTGGTGCCGGCTCCAATATAAATATCTCCGGATTCCATCAGGTCTACCCCTTTTATTTCTTTGATGTCCCGGATACACACCAGAGAGGTTCCCGCCATTTTTCCCTCATGGATTTTGATCAGCACATCACTTCCTCCGGAAATGATTCTGGCATCCGGATGCTCCTTTAAAAGAGTGACTGCCTCTTTGATGGTGGAAGCATTATAGTAATTTTCAATATCATACATCGCGCAATCCCCCTCTCTATATCAGTCCGGCCTGCAGAAAGGCTTCCACAAGCCTCTGCGGTGTCAGCGGAATCTCGTTAAAGGCAATACCGGTAGCATTTAAGACTGCATTTCGGATAGCCGGTGCACATGGAATGGCAGGCGGTTCGCCAAGTGCTTTATTTCCATAAGGTCCCATGGGGTCGTTAAGCTCCACAAAGTCCGCTTTCAGCTCCGGTGTATCCATGGTCGTCATCATTTTATAATCCAGAAGGTTGGCATTTAACGGGCGGCCTGTCTTTTCATCCAGAATGAGCTGTTCGGAAATGCCGTAGCCGATGCTCATATACATGCCGCCGTGCACCTGCATGGATGCAAGCTGGGGATTCAGGAGCTTTCCGCTGTCGTGGACATTGATGATATCCAGGACTTTAATCTTGCCAAGCTTCATATCCACTTCCACTTCTGCAAAGCAGCAACCCGTAGCTATGGTGTTCTTTTTCACCTGTTTGGAAACTTCCGCTGTGAGAACAGAGGAATTGCTCAGGCTGTAGTAACTCTCCATGGCGAGCTGTTCCGTCGCCATCACCTGCTCGCCTCCGGCTGTGATCCAGCCGTGATCCAGATCCAGTTCTCTCTTTTCATCCGGCATCAGCGTCCTGGCATAATCCAGAATCTTTTCCTTCAGAAGCTCTGCGCACTCTTTTACTGCAGTACCGCTTACAAAGGACTGGCGGGATGCATAGGCTCCCGTATCAAACGGCGTCACATCCGTATCCTGCGTGGAGCAGATATGGACATCCGAGATATCCATATGTAAGGTTTCTGCTGCCATCTGGGAAAATACCGTATCCGCACCCTGGCCTATCTCGGTCGCACCAACCTGAAGCTGTACACTTCCGTCCTGATTCAGGGAAAGTCTTGCTCCGGCGATTTCCAGGGAAATGGGCCATACACCGGTCTTGTAGGAAAACAGAGCCATTCCCACTCCACGGCGAACGCTTCCGGTCTGATGGGCATAGGCTTTTCGTTTTTCCTCCCAGTGAATATACTCGGCACCTTTGTCCAGACATTCAAAAATTCCGTTTGTATTGGCGGCAATGGGCTTCAGATACGCATCTTCATAATAGCCTCTGATCAGATTTTTCCTTCGGAATTCCAGGGGATCCATGCCGATTTCCGTGGCAATGTCCTCCATAAAGCATTCGCTGGCAAAGGATGCCTGGGGAATGCCGTAGGCACGCATGGCTCCTGCAGTCGGACAGTTCGTATAAACGGTATAGGCCTCTCCACGCATATTGGGGCAGGCATACTGCAGTCTCCAGGAGGTCAGGCCGTTTGCCGCAATGGCATGACCATGAGATGCATACGCCCCCTGATTGGAATATGCATGCATATCCTTCGCCAGCAGGTGTCCCTCTTCATCAACACCTGCCACCAGGTCATATTCGATAGAATGGCGGGTTCTGGTATTCGCAAAGGTTTCCTCACGGCTCAGTTCGATTTTTACAGGACGGCCTCCCACCTGCATGGTAAGAAACGCATTTAAAGGCTCATATAAAACCTCCTGCTTGTTTCCGAAGCCTCCGCCGATATAAGGCTTGATCACGCGGACACGTCCCCACGGAATGCCAAGGGCCTGCCCTACCACTCGTCTGACAATATGGGGAATCTGGGTAGATGAAACCACTACGATCCTGCCCTTTTCCATATACGCATAGGAGATGTTATTTTCAATATGACAATGCTGCACAATCGAGGTCTTATAACTGCGCTTCACTACAGCAGAAGACTCCTTTAGGCCTTTATCCACGTCTCCGATAAAGAAATTGGAACGGGCAAGAATGTTGTCCTTTTTATCCAGATGGATGGGATGCTCACTTCCACGCATGGATTTTCTCGGATGGATCTCCACCGGATATTCCTCATATTCAACTTTTATAAGACGCAGGGCACGGGACGCTGCCACCTCATCCTCCGCAATGACCGCAGCTATGTCATCTCCGTAATAGCGTACTCTTCCTGTCAGGAGATTCCGGTCGGCAATATCCTGATGTGCCAGCTCCACAGACCAGGGATGACCTGGGGTGGGATAGCAATGATTCGGTACGTCTTTAAAAGTTACGACTTTTACTACGCCGTCCAAAGCCTCGGCCTCGCTGGTGTCAATGGATTTTACAACACCGTTGCCGATTGTGGCATGATAAACTTTTGCCACAAGACACTTATTTAAGATCATATCGTCCGTAAATTTTGCACGTCCGGTCACCTTATCATAAGCGTCTACTCTTGGAACACTCTTTCCAATCATCTGCTTCACCTTCCTTTTTTGTGATAAAAAAGAGCCGGACGAATCCCAAGGAATCTCGTGTTCCCCTCAGGACTGGCATCCGGCTCCGAACCATGCTACTTTCTTATTTGCAATCAGCCCCTGTACCCGCCCCGGCTATTTCTTTTCATATGGGGTATCTGCAAGGGGAAGCGAGGTCCTGAATTTGCCGTCCAGGCTGTAATAAGCACCGGCAATGGCAGGTGCGGTAGGAATGGAAGTAATCTCTCCGATGCCGATGGCACCTCCTGCCACTTTCAGCCCTTCCTTCTCTACAATGATGCTTTCCACTTCAGGAATCCTGTTTGCTTTTGGTAACCCTAGTGTACCATATTTCGCAGTTGGTTTGCAATCTTTAATTGGATATTTTTCTGTTAAGGCAAAGCCATAGGACATGACCACGCCGCCCTCAATCTGCCCTTCCACAGACAAAGGATTTACGGCTTTTCCCACATCATGTGCCGCCACAATTTTAGCCACAGTGCCATCCTCATTCAGGATACACACCTGCGTCGCATAACCGTATGCCACATGAGAAACGGGATTCTTGACGTCGGAGCCCATGGCATCTGTTTTTGCAAGATATTCACCGGTATACTCTCGTCCTTCCAGATCGGACAGCGTATGTCCCTGCAGATCCTTTTTCATCTTTTCACAGGCTCTGCGGCATGCTTCTCCCGTGACAAGGGTCTGGCGGGAACCGGAAGTCGTACCGGAATCCGGCGCATCCCACGTATTGGACGCATCGTAGAAAATCTGCTCCCGGGTAAGGCCAAGCTCCTCTGCCACCGTCTGGACGAGAACCGTTCCAAGGCCCTGCCCGATGCAGGAAGCTCCGGAATGGATTTCCACTCTTCCATCTCTGACAAGAAGCCGGCATCTGCCCCAGTCCGGCAGTCCTACGCCCACTCCGGCGTTTTTCATGGCACAGGCGATTCCCGTATAAGGACTGCTTTCGAAAGCATCTTTAACGGCTTCCAGTGTCTCGGCAAGAGCAGTGGAATTGTCTACAATCTGCCCGTTTGGCAGCTCCTGTCCCGGACGGATGGCATTACGGTAACGGATTTCCCACGGAGAAATCCCCACCAGACCGGCCATTTTCGTAAGAAGCATCTCGATGGCAAAGCAGGTCTGTGTCACGCCAAAGCCACGGAATGCCCCTGCCGGAGGATTGTTGGTGTAATATGCTTTTCCGTCGATGTCAAAGTTCTGATAATTGTAGGGTCCCGATGCATGGGTGCAGGCACGCTGCAGCACCGGACCGCCAAGGGAGGCATACGCTCCCGTATCCGCGATCACACTGGCTTTCACACCCTGAATGATCCCGTTTTCGTCACATCCCAGGGTAAATTCCATATCCATGGGATGACGTTTCGGATGAATGAGAATGCTCTCCGCACGGGTCAGCTTCACCTTTACCGGACGTTTCGTCAGATATGCGATCATGGCAGCGTGATGCTGCACCGTCACATCCTCCTTGCCTCCAAAGCCGCCTCCCACAAGCTTGTTGCGGACCTTTACCTTTTCTGCAGGCAGTCCGAGAAGTGCCATACATTCATGCTGGGTATCGTATACCCCCTGGTCTGTGGAATACACGAGAACTCCATCCTCACCGTCCGGCATGGCCACTGCACACTCCGGCTCCAGAAAGGCATGCTCCGTCCATGGGGTATGGAATCTATCTGTCAGAATGTATTTGGAATTTTTGATGGCATCCTCTGCATTTCCCCTGTGCACGTGCCAGTGCGCCAGAAGATTGTCCTTTTCAGAATCGTGTACCTTTGGCGCATCCTCCGCCATTGCTTCATAGGGGTCGTGCACCATGGGCAGCTCTTCATATTCCACTTCAATGAGTTTTTTCGCTTCTTCTACGATTTCCAGAGATTCCGCCGCCACAAGAGCAATGGAATCGCCCAGATAATGGGTAAGATGTCCCACCGGAATCAGCGCATCCCAGTCCTGCTTCAGATGACCGGTTTTCACACTGCCCGGAATATCCTCAGCAGTAAACACCGCTACCACTCCCGGCAGTGCTTTTGCTTTTTCCGTGTGGATGGCTTTTACTCTGGCACGGGGGTAAGCGGAACGCAGGGCACTTCCGTAGATCATGCCTTCCACTTCCACATCATCCGGATACTGCCCGGTTCCCAGCACTTTTTCTCTCACATCCACCCTGGGGACTCTCTCTCCCACCTTCCAGGTGTACTGCTTTTCTTCCGGCAGTCCTTCCCGTTTGTATTTTGCAGCCAGAAGGATTCCGTCAATGATCTTTTTGTATCCGGTACAGCGGCAGATATTATTCTTGATGGCATCCGCAGCATCGGCTCTTGTGGGATCCGGATTTTTGTCCAGGAGCCCTTTTGCCACGATTACCATTCCGGGAATACAGAACCCGCACTGGACAGCTCCTGCTTCACCGAATGCACGGACAAAAATCTCTTTTTCTTCCTCTTCAAAGCCCTCTATGGTCAGGATATGCTTTCCTTCCAGCTTTGACAGCTTTGGCACACATGCCTTGGCAGCCTTGCCGTCGATCAGAACGTGGCAGGTTCCACAGGCGCCTTCGCTGCAGCCATCCTTGACGGATTTCAGTTTGCACACATTCCGAAGGAAAGGAAGAAGCTTCATATCCTTTTCCTCGTGATATTCTTTTCCATTAATATAAAAACTGAACATAGGCCACCTCCGCCAAATTGTGTTGCAGAAATGCCGCCTCATGTCAAGGCGGCATTTGCAACCTGTAAATGCTTTTTCATATTTATATGAATCCGATTACGGAATCAGATATCCGTAGTCATCGATCACAGCACAGATCAGACGGCGAAGTCCTTCATACAGCTTATCTGCCGGATCATCTGCCTTACAGTCAGATGTATTTCCGAAGAAACGCACTTTGCACTGCTTTGTCTCGCGGTTTAATACCACAAATCCGTCGTTTTTGCTGTTTTCCATGTCTGCTTCATTTGCAAACAGCGTGAATTTATCCTTGTATGGTGCGCTTGCATACGGGCAGAAGGTCCTGCAGTTTCCGCACTCATTACACATATAGTCAACATGAATGATCTGGTTCATTGCCATTCCCGGAACCTTAATGGAAATATTCGCACGGTTCGGACAGACATCCACACAGTTCTCGCAGACCTTATTACAGGTCAGGCAGCGTTCACTTTCCGTCTCCTTTGCGGCGCTCTCTGCCAGAATTCCTTTTTTTGCAAAGCATTCTTCTTCACTTCCGGTAACCGGATGCTCTGTTACAATTGCTTTTTTCAGAATATCTTTTACTGCAAGCTGTGCATCGCGGATTGCCTCTACGATGGTCGCAGCGCCGCGGGCTCCGTCACCGGCAAGGTATACACCCGGTACGCTCGTCTCCAGAGTCTTGTCGTTCACTCTTGCTTTGCCTCTCTCATTGACAGCAATGCCGTTTGCCTCATAGAATTCTGTCGGAACTTTTTCTCCCACTGCTACGATTACGGTATCAGCCGGAACTTCTTCCGTTTCCCCTGTCTCTGTCACACAGGCACGTCCGGAAGCATCCATGGCGCCAAGCTCCATTTTTTTGCAGAGAAGCTTTCCGTTTTCCAGGCTTACCGGTGCCAGAAGTTCTTTGAATTCAATGCCTTCTTCCAGAACCTCCAGAAGCTCATCCTCTGCTGCCGGCATATAACGTTTTGTTCTTCTGTATACCAGGTAAACATGCTCCACGCCTTCGGTGCGTTTTGCTGCACGGGCCGTATCCATAGCGGTATTTCCGCCTCCGATGACTACCACGTTCTTTCCAAGGTCAAGCTTTCCGTCTTTTTCCTTGAAGTCTTTCAGGAATTTCAGAGCATTCACTGTCTCGCCTTTTTCCAGTTTCAGGGTTCCCGGCTTATTTGCACCCACTGCCACGATCACGGCATCGTAGCCGGATGCTTTCAGATCTGTCACGGAAGTGATTTCCGTGCCGGTCTTAATCTCCACGCCCATTTTCTCGATAAAGGAAACGTCTTTGTCAATGGAAGCCTCTTCGATACGGAATCCAGGGATGACATAACGGATCACACCGCCCAGTTTTTCTTCTTTTTCAAAAACAGTAACCGAAGCGCCGGCTCTTGCCAGGAAGTATGCAGAAGCAATACCAGCCGGACCACCGCCGACAACAGCCACTTTTTTGCCATTGGAAGCGCCTGCTTTTATTTCCTGTACCACTTCCTCATAGCCCTTTTCCGCTGCAGTAAGCTTCGTGCCGCGGATATTTACCGGCTCCTCGTAGAAGTTACGGGTACATTTTGTCATACAGTTGTGTGCACAAAGGGTTCCGGTGATAAATGGCAGTGCATTCTTGTCCAGGATCACGCGGAGCGCTTCTGCATATTTTCCCTCTCCCACAAGGCCCACATACTGCGGAATATCCTGATGAATCGGGCAGCCTTCCGTACATGGTGCATAGAAGCAGTCCAGAAGAGGCACTTCTTTGTCGCTCTTTCTGTTTGGAAGAGGCTTGATATTTTTCACATGGTGAGCATCGAGCTTTGCATCCGCAGCCAGTTTTTCCAGAGCTTCCACATCAATGCCATCCCACTCTTTTTTGCAGACCGGGATGGATTTTTCCGCAATCTGGGTAAATCTCTGGTATCCGCCCGGTTTTAAGAGGGTTGTGGCAACGGTTACCGGCCATACGCCGCAGCCCACGATTCTGTCGATGTTGTAATAATCCGCACCGCCGGAATATGCGATGCGAAGCTTTCCGTCAAATTCCCGGGAAAGCTTTGCAGCCAGAGAGATGGAAAGCGGAAACAGTGCTTTTCCGGACATATACATCTCTTCGCTTGGCAGTTCGTTTCTCGTCACATCAACCGGGAAGGTGTTTGTGATCTTCACGCCAAAGGCCAGTCCCAGTTCCTCTGAGAGCGCTATCAGACGGCGGAACATGGGGATTGCATCCTCATACTGCAGGTCATCGCGGAAATGGAAATCTCCGAATACCATATATCCATATCCCATGTCATCCATCGTCTTTCTGGCAAAATCATAGCCCAGAAGAGTCGGGTTACATTTGATAAACGTATTCAGATGTTTTTCTTTAAATAAGTAATTTGCAATGCTCTCAATCTCATTCGGCGGACATCCATGAAGAGTGGAGATCGTAGCAGAATTACAGATATCAGATGGAATCGCCAGAATATCCTCTGCCGTCACTTTTTCAAACTTATCCACGTTGTCCAGAAGCCACTGTCTGCATTCCTTAAAAATGGCAGTGTCCTTTGCTTCCATCATGCCGTCGATAAAGGTGTTTACCTTATCTTCTTTAATTCCGGCAAGGTCGTATCCTACGGAAATATTGAACTGGAAGCCGTCCTGTGCTCCAAGATCAAATTCCTTTGCCATAACATGCAGGATGAACCATGCTTTGATGTACTCGCCCATGGCATCCGGTACGGTAAGCTCTGTGGACCACTCGCAGTTGTAGCCTTCATCCTCTGCCAGGATACATGGCTTGTTTACACAGGCGGAAAGCTCAGCTCCGTCCATTTTCTGAACCGTTTTCAGCTCAAAGAAACGTGCTCCTGCGTAATAAGACGCAATGATATTCTGTGCAAGCTGAGTATGCGGTCCTGCTGCAGGTCCCACCGGAGTCTCCAGATTCCGGTCAAAAATCCGCAGGTTCTTATCTGTCTTGGCCGTGTAGGCTCTGTGAAGCCCAAACACAGTATCTTTTGATTTCTTTTCCTGTAAAACCCAGTCCATTAACTGCCCAAAAGGCATACAGGTCATAATATCGCTCATAATGTTATCCTCCCAATCGCATGTTCCGTTCTATTTTCCGCTGTTGATATCCTCTGCCAGCTCTTTTGCAGCCTGGCGGCAGTCTGCCATGATCTTATCTGCATCGCATACCAGTACTTCCCGATCCTTCATCAGAACTTTTCCATTGCAGACAGTCGTCACCACATCTCTGCCGTTTGTACCGAACATCAGATGTCCGTTTACATTATCCGCATTCATCGGTGTGAGCGGGTTGTAATCCAGAACGATCACATCTGCTGCTGCACCCGGTTTCAGAACACCGAGAGTTTTCTTAAAGTAACGGTTCGCAATGATTGCATTGTTTTCAAAAAGCATCTGCGGAACCTCTCCCCATGCTGCATTCGGATCACAGAGATTGTGCTTGTGAAGAACATTTGCCACCTTCCAGGATTCCAGCATGTCATGGGTATATCCATCTGTTCCAAGACCGGTGACGATTCCCTTATGCACCAGTTCCATGGTAGGCGGACATCCGCAGGCATTTCCCATATTGGATTCCGGATTATGTACCACCATGGTATCGGTTTCTTTGATCAGATCCATCTCATGTTCATTGATATAGATGCAGTGTCCCAGAAGTGTCTTCGGTCCCAGGATATTCCAGTCATAAAGGCGGTCTACGATCCGTTTGTTATGCTCTTTCAGACACTGGTGCAGGTCATAAATTCCCTCTGCCACATGGATATGATATCCCACGCCTTCCGGCTTCAATTCATTGCACAGCTCCATGGTCTCGTCAGAAATGGTGAAGGATGCATGCATGCCCATCATTCCTGCGATCATATCACTGTCGTCTGCCAGTGCGTGTTTGATAAAGTTTACGTTTTCCATAACGGATTCTCTGGATTTGTCCATGCCGTCACGGTCGGAAATCTCATAGCAGAGACAGGTACGAACGCCCAGATCCTTTGCCGCTTCCTCAATGGCACTTAAAGACCCTGTAATGTGTCCAAAGCTTGCGTGATGGTCAAACACCGTAGTCACGCCGTTTCGGATGCAATCCAGATATGTCGCATATGCGGAAAGCTTTGTCTGTTCCAGTGTCAGATGACGGTCAATGGTCCACCATAATCCGTCCAGAATATCCAGAAAGCCCTGGGGATTATACCCCTTGATGCTGAGTCCTCTCGCAAAGGAGCTGTAGATATGCTCATGGGCGTTGATAAATGCCGGCATAATCACGCCGCCCTTTGCATCCACATACTCCGCATCCGGATAAGCCTTCTTTACCTCTTCAGTTACCCCCACCATAACTATGGTGTTACCATCCATTGCAACAGCTCCGTTCTCGAAAAATGCGTTGGATGCGTCCCGTGTGATCATTCTGCCATTCCCAATAATAAGCATATGGTTCTCCTCCTTTTTGCCTGAGTCATTGTGATTTTA
>JALERH010000017.1 GCA_022764275.1 Blautia sp.
AACGGCGGCACCGGGCAGACTTTTGACTGGTCTCTTGTGGAAAATGTGGACAGACCGTTTTTTCTTGCAGGGGGACTGGGGATAAGTAATCTGGAAAAAGCAATCGAAAGGCTGAGTCCCTGGGCAGTGGATTTAAGCAGCAGCCTGGAAACAGAAGGAAAAAAGGATCCGGAAAAAATAAAAGCAGCAGTAAAGCTGGTGCGCCGGATTGAAGCTCAAGTCGAACGTACGTGAGACTTGGCGATAAATGATCAGGAAGCAACAGAGAGGAGAGACAAAATGTCGAAAGGAAGATTTGGAATTCATGGAGGCCAGTATATCCCTGAGACACTGATGAATGCAGTGATCGAGCTGGAAGAGGCCTATAACCATTATAAAGATGACCCGGAATTCAACCGGGAACTGACAGAGCTTTTGAATGAATATGCGGGACGTCCGTCCAGGCTGTACTATGCAGCGCATATGACAGAAGATCTGGGAGGGGCCAAAGTTTATTTAAAACGTGAAGATTTAAATCACACAGGCGCTCATAAGATCAACAATGTACTGGGGCAGGTTCTTCTGGCAAAAAAAATGGGAAAGACCCGTGTCATTGCGGAGACCGGTGCCGGACAGCATGGTGTGGCGACGGCTACGGCAGCAGCACTCATGGGCATGGAATGCGAGGTTTTTATGGGAAAAGAGGACACCCAGCGTCAGGCATTAAATGTGTACCGGATGCGTCTTCTCGGGGCAAAGGTACATGCAGTAACTTCCGGAACCGCAACTTTAAAGGATGCTGTTTCGGAGACCATGCGTGAGTGGACCAACCGTATCGCAGACACCCATTACGTTCTGGGTTCTGTTATGGGCCCCCATCCCTTCCCGACAATCGTCCGGGACTTCCAGGCAGTGATCTCCAGGGAAATCAAAGCGCAGATGCTGGAAAAGGAAGGAAAGCTTCCGGATGCAGTCCTGGCATGTGTGGGCGGCGGTTCCAATGCCATCGGAACCTTTTACCACTTTATTGACGACAAAGAAGTGCGTCTGATCGGATGCGAGGCAGCAGGAAGAGGCGTGAATACTGCTGAGACGGCGGCGACCATTGCAACCGGAAAGCTGGGTATTTTCCATGGTATGAAGTCCTATTTCTGCCAGGATGAATACGGACAGATCGCGCCGGTATATTCTATTTCTGCCGGACTTGACTATCCGGGCATCGGGCCGGAGCACGCGTACCTGTACGATACCGGACGTGCCGAATATGTACCGGTAACTGACGAAGAGGCTGTGGAGGCGTTTGAATATCTTTCCAGAACAGAGGGAATCATTCCGGCTATCGAGAGTGCTCATGCGGTAGCTTATGCGAGAAAAATCGTTCCGCAGATGAGAAAGGATCAGTGTGTGGTCATCACCATTTCCGGACGTGGAGACAAGGATTGTGCGGCAATCGCACGCTACAGAGGGGAGGATATCCATGAATAAGAGAATCACAGATGCATTTAAAAACGGGAAAGCATTTATTCCCTTTATCACCTGCGGAGATCCTTCTCTGGAAGTGACAGAACAGCTTGTGTATGCCATGGAAGAAGCAGGGGCAGATCTTATAGAGCTGGGTATTCCTTTTTCTGATCCGACGGCAGAAGGCCCGGTCATACAGGAGGCCAATGTGCGTGCCTTAAACGGCGGTGTCACAACAGACAAGATTTTCGATATGGTAGTAAGTATCCGAAAACACACGCAGATTCCTATGGTGTTTATGACTTATGCCAATGTAGTGTTCTCCTACGGCTGCGACCGGTTCCTGAAAACAGCTGCGGAAATCGGAATGGACGGGCTGATTCTGCCGGATGTGCCATTTGAAGAAAAAGAGGAATTTGATGAGGTGTGCAAAAAATATGGTCTGGATCTGATTTCCCTGATCGCGCCTACCTCCCATGACCGGATTCGTACCATTGCAAAAGATGCGGAAGGGTTTGTCTACTGCGTTTCCTCTCTTGGGGTAACCGGCATGAGAAGCCAGATCACCACGGACATCGGTGCAATGGTGGAACTGGTAAAACAGGAAAAAGACATTCCCTGCGCGGTGGGCTTCGGCATTTCCAATCCGGAGCAGGCCAAAAAGATGGCGGCCCAGTCGGACGGAGTGATCGTCGGTTCCGCAATCGTAAAACTCTGCGGGACATACGGAGAAAGATGTGTTCCTTATGTGAGGGATTATGTGAAATCCATGAAGGATGCCATACTATTCACGGCTAAGCCGTGAATAGTAAAAAGGATGCCATCCGGGATCTTTAGTCTCTGACATTGCGGTTTACAATTGTTTTTGCCTGAATTATAATATATACATGAGAAGCGGGACAACTTGCCGGAAGACGCTGACCGGCGGCATCAGAAGGAGGTATTCATGGCAAGAACAATTGGAATCGGAATACAGAATTTTGAAAAAATGATCACAAATGATTATTTCTATATTGATAAAACACTTTTTATAAAAGAATGGTGGGAAAGCGGAGACGATGTGACGCTGATCACCCGCCCCCGCCGTTTTGGAAAGACACTGAATATCAATATGCTGGAACGCTTTTTCTCTGTGGAATATGCCGGATGCGGGGAAGTATTTGAAGGGCTATCTATCTGGCAGGAGAAAAAATATCGGAAGCTGCAGGGAACATACCCGGTGATCAGTCTCTCCTTTGCTGCTGTGAAAGAGCGAAATTATCAGGATGCGAAGGAAAGAATCTGTCAGCTGATTACAGAGCTATATATTAAGTACCATTTTTTAAGGGAATGCGACTGGATGACAGAAGCGGATCGGGAATTTTTTGACTCTGTCCGTATGGACATGCCGGAGGTAGTGGCCACGCTTGCAATTTACAAGCTGTCCGGATACCTGTACCGCTATTATGGAAAAAAAGTGATCATTCTGCTGGATGAATATGATACCCCCATGCAGGAAGCTTATGTGGATGGCTTCTGGGATGAAATGGTTGGATTTACCAGGAGTATGTTCAATTCTGCGTTTAAGACAAACCCATGGCTGGAACGTGCGGTGATGACAGGGATTACGAGAGTGAGTAAGGAGTCGATTTTTTCTGACCTGAATAATCTGAAAGTTGTAACAACGACTTCAGATAAATATGCTGGCTTTTTTGGGTTTACAGAAGAAGAGGTTTTTGATTCCCTGGAAGAATGCGGACTATCAGATAAAAAGGAAGCCGTAAAAAGTTGGTATGATGGCTTTATTTTTGGTAATGTAAAGGATATATATAATCCATGGTCAATTTTAAATTTTTTAGATACAGGAAAAATAGGAACCTATTGGGCCAATACAAGCTCCAACAGCCTTGTGGGCAATCTCCTTAGGGAAGGAAACAGCCGGATTAAAGAAAAATTTGAGATATTGCTCCGGGGCGGCTCGATTGAATCAACGATTGACGAACAGATCGTATATAATCAGCTGGACGGAAATGAGAGGGCAGTCTGGAGCCTTTTGCTGACAAGTGGATATTTAAAAGTGCTTTCGCATGAAGACTATCTGGAAATTCCGGCAGGTACACAGCCGCAGTATGAACTGGCTCTCACGAACCTGGAAGTACGACTGATGTTTCAGAGTATGATACGTGACTGGTTTACCCCTTCAGAAGCAGATTATAATGACTTCATCAAGGCCCTGCTGCTTGGGGACAAGGAAGCAATGAATGCTTATATGAACCGCGTTGCCCTGAACACATTCAGTTATTTTGATACCGGCAAAAATCCTTCCGGGGAAGAGCCGGAACGATTCTATCATGGATTTGTACTGGGGCTGATCGTGGAATTACAGAACCGTTACATGATAACTTCCAACAGAGAAAGTGGATTTGGCCGATATGATGTGATGCTGGAGCCGAAAAATCCGGAGAAGGATGACGCGCTGATTCTCGAGTTTAAGGTTCATAATCCCAATAATGAAAATACACTGAAAGATACCGTGCAGGAGGCGCTTCTTCAGATTGAAAGGAAAAAGTATGCAGCACAGCTTGTCGCCCGCGGGATTCCACAGGAGCGGATCCGGAGCTATGGCTTTGCATTCCAGGGGAAAAAGGTTCTGATAGGATAAAAATAAGAGGGTAAAAAGATTGACTTTTTTCCCTCTTTTTTTTATAGTATTTGTTGTATCAAAATGTAAATGTAGTTTATGCGTTGAATTTTAGTGTAAACCAATTTGAAAATGAGGGATTGTTTGTGGACAAAAAACTTGTTTTTATTTTTAACCCCAAGGCAGGAAAAGGAAAAATCAAGAATTCGTTGATGGATATCGTAGACATCTTTAACAAAGGCGGCTATGAGGTCATCATTCATGCCACTCAGTGTGCGCGGGACGCCTATGAACAAGTGAAAAAATATGCGGAGCAGGTGGATCTGATCGTATGCAGCGGCGGAGACGGAACGCTGGATGAGGTGGTGACCGGAATCGTGGAGCTTGGGAGCAGTACTCCCATTGGATATCTTCCCGCAGGAAGTACCAATGACTTTGCCAACAGTCTGTTTATGCCAAAGAATCTGATTACTGTGGCAAAGATGATCATGGAGGAAGAGCTTTATCACTGCGATATCGGGAGATTTAACCGCCAGACCTTTGCTTATGTGGCAGCCTTTGGCCTGTTTACGGATGTTTCCTACCAGACGGATCAGGATTTAAAGAATATTCTTGGTCATGTGGCATATCTTCTGGAAGGGATGAAACGTCTGTTTGATATCAAATCCTATCATATGAAGATCCAGACGGACGATCAGGTAATTGAGGATGACTTTATGTTCGGAATGGTGACGAATTCCAGATCAGTAGGGGGATTTAAAAATCTGACGGGCAAAAATGTGGACATGAATGACGGATTATTTGAAGTGACCATGATCGTAACCCCGAAGAATCCACTGGAGTTGCAGGAAATCATGACTGGGCTTCTTACCGCAGAGGATAATTCGGACCTGATTTATTCCTTTAAGGCGAAAAAACTGGAAATCGAGTCAGATGGGGAGGTTCCGTGGACACTGGATGGAGAATTCGGAGGCGACCACACATACATTGAGATTGAGAATCTCCATGAAGCACTGAACCTGTATCTGAAGAGTACAAAAAAAAATAAGTAAACATAAAACCAACTAATGGAGAGGAGAGAAAGAATGGGAGATTATATCGACGTGAAGGAAACTTTTGGATGTGATGTGTTCAATGATTCCGTCATGCAGGAGCGTCTGCCGAAAAAGATATATAAGGAGCTGAAAAAGACCATCGAGGAAGGCAAGGAGCTTTCCATGGAGGTTGCGGATGTGGTGGCACATGAGATGAAGGAATGGGCGATTGAAAAGGGAGCTACGCACTACAGCCACTGGTTCCAGCCACTGACCGGTGTAACTGCGGAAAAACATGACGCATTTATTTCCGCACCCATGGAAAACGGAAAGGTTCTTATGACCTTTTCCGGAAAAGAACTGATCAAAGGAGAACCTGACGCATCCTCTTTTCCATCCGGAGGCCTTCGTGCCACTTTCGAGGCGAGAGGCTATACGACCTGGGACTGTACGTCTCCGGCTTTTGTGCGTCACGATGCAGCTGGCGGGACGTTATGTATTCCCACTGCTTTCTGTTCCTATACAGGAGAGGCGCTGGATCAGAAAACGCCGCTTCTTCGCTCTATGGAAGCAATCAACACACAGGCGCTGCGTCTGATTCGGCTTTTTGGAAATACTACTTCAAAGCGTGTCACTCCGTCTGTGGGCGCGGAGCAGGAATATTTTCTGATCGATAAAGATAAATTTGAGCAGAGAAAGGATCTGGTGTACACCGGTCGTACCCTTTTTGGTGCGATGCCGCCGAAAGGGCAGGAAATGGATGATCATTATCTGGGAACTATCCGCCAGAGAGTTTCTGCGTATATGAAAGAAGTAAATGAGGAATGCTGGAAACTGGGAGTTGCGGCAAAGACCCAGCACAATGAGGTTGCTCCGGCACAGCATGAGCTGGCGCCAATCTACGCACCGGTAAATATTGCGGCAGACCATAACCAGATTATGATGCGTAT
>JALERH010000018.1 GCA_022764275.1 Blautia sp.
TCTTTTCATATGCTTCCAGGAGCTTGTCATATACCTTCTTAGCTTCTGTGTAGTTGTTAAATTGAAAAGTTGCAGAGCCACCAGCATTTGTCACATTCGCAAAATTATTTTTCAATGAATGATATTCATTTGCCGTTCCGGTATTGTACTTTACAACTTCGGCATAATACACATCATATTTACCATCACGATACCCCATAACCGGAACTTTTTTTCCAAGCACTTCAGAACCTGTGATATCTACACTGCTCCAATAGATGGCAGGCTTTGAGAGGATATCTGTTGAAGAATCACTTTCTTTAACATAAATCTGCCAGGTCTTAGCCCCATAGTCATTCAGATCAAAACCGTGTTTTTTGGCATAATCCGTGAATTTTTGGGTTCCGCCATTCTGATCGTAATGTTCGTTAGAATTGAGGACTGTATATTGATATTCACTGCCTCCGTGCAGAATGACGTTCAAAACCTCCTTTGTCAGAAAATCTGCGGCAGATATGGAATTGATATGATTTTCACTGCTCCAGTTAAAAAAAACGGAACCGTCCATATAATAAACCTTACAATGTCCTTTTGCACGTGGCTTGTTAAGCCAATGTACACTGTCAGAAGAACTGACTCCTGCAATGACAAGTTTTTCCTGGTCTAATGCCCAACCATCCTTTGCCTGTTTCAGTGGTACGATACTCAGATATGTTCCATTTGCTGTGTATAGAGGTGAACTGGTATCCTGCTCCATTACGGCAAGCATCACCTCTGAGTAAGCTGTTCTCACGTTTGAAAGGTCAGTAGTTTCCCGGCTTTTTTCTATATAACCGGAAAACACAGGAGTTACCACCGCCACCAGAATACCAAGGATAGCCACTACAACTACAAGTTCCACCAGAGTGAACCCTTTTCTGTAATTTTTTTTCATACTGCTCTCTTTCTGTACATTTTTGTCTTATTATATATGATTTTCCATAGCATGGCAAGTTATTTTATAGGACGAATCTATTTCACAAAGAGTGCGGCAGCAGAGTAAAATGTTCTGTACAGTTTGTTCTTTTTCTACATGTTATAAAATTCCTTGTACCGCTGTGCGAACCGGCGCAGTCCTTCCCGGAGGGAGGTCGCAGGCTTGAAGCCGAAATCCCTTTCCAGAGCAGTGGTGTCAGCATAGGTGACCGGAACATCGCCAGGCTGCATGGGGACAAGCTTTTTGTGTGCTTCGAAATCATAGTCAGCAGGAAGAACCTCAGCGCGAATCAGCTCCTCCTGGAGGATGGTCACGAAATCCAGAAGATTTTCCGGGTGGTTGTTTCCGATGTTATAAACCGCGTAGGGAGGAATGGGAAGCCCGTCCTCCCCGTTCTTTTTCTCAGGGGCGCCCTGCATCACGCGTTTTACGCCTTCTACGATATCATCTACATATGTGAAATCACGTTTGCAGTTTCCATAATTGAAAATCTGAATGGTTTCGCCCTTTAACAGCTTGTTGGTAAAGCCGAAGTACGCCATGTCCGGTCTGCCGGCAGGCCCGTAAACGGTAAAGAAGCGAAGCCCGGTAGAGGGAATGTTGTACAGCTTGCTGTAGGCATGTGCCATCAGCTCATTGCTTTTCTTGGTCGCAGCATAGAGTGAAACCGGGTTGTCCACCTTGTCATCCGTGGAATAGGGAACCTTTTTGTTGGTACCATATACGGAAGAGGAGGAAGCGTATACCAGATGCTCCACGCCTTTTGCACCGCCGTCGTAGGAATGGCGGCATGCTTCCAGAATGTTGTAAAAGCCGATCAGGTTGGACTGCACGTAAGCATCCGGATTGGTGATGCTGTAGCGCACACCTGCCTGGGCTGCCAGATTCACGACGACATCCGGATGATGCTTTTCAAAAACAGAATCAACAGCACTCTTGTCTGCAATATCTCCCAGGATGAATTCAAAAGAAGATGCGGGATGCTTTGCTGCCTCTTTCTCAATTTCCTGAAGTCTCCATTCTTTTAACGCTACATCATAGTAAGGATTCTGGTTGTCGATGGTCACGATATGGACCGGTTCCACAGTCCGAAGTAATTCCAGGATCAGGTTTGCACCGATGAATCCGGAGCCGCCTGTCACAAAAATATGTTTTCCGGTAAGATCTATATGTGTCATTTTTTTCTCCTTTCTAGTCGCGGCGGAAGAGGTCACGTGTGTAAACCTTTTCTGCCACATCATCCAGGCAGGAATCATAACGGTTTGCGATGATCGCCTGGGAAATCCGTTTGAATTCTTTCAGATCCCCGATCACGCGGCTTCCGTAGAAGGTAGAGCCGGCGGGAAGGGTTGGCTCATAGATGACAACCGTAGCGCCTTTTGCCTTGATCCGCTTCATGACGCCCTGGATGGAGGACTGACGGAAGTTATCGGAGTTACTCTTCATGGTAAGGCGGTAAACACCCACCACCACCTCTTTTTCTTTTGCCATGTCCCAGGTGCTGTTTGCTTCATAGGCGCCGGCCATTTCCAGAACACGATCTGCGATAAAGTCTTTTCGTGTCCGGTTGGATTCCACGATAGCGGTCATCATGTTTTGCGGCACGTCCTGGAAATTAGCCAGAAGCTGCTTGGTGTCCTTTGGCAGACAGTAGCCGCCGTATCCAAAGGATGGATTGTTGTAATGGGTCCCGATACGGGGATCCAGGCAGACGCCGTTGATGATTTCCCGGGTATTCAGCCCTTTTGACTCTGCGTAGGTATCCAGCTCGTTAAAGTAGGAGACACGAAGCGCCAGATAGGTGTTGGCAAAAAGCTTTACGGCTTCTGCCTCGGTGAAGCCCATGAAAAGGGTGTCGATATTTTCCTTTAAGGCGCCCTGCTGCAGGAGCGCGGCAAAGGTGTGAGCGGCTTCCTTCGTTCCGTCATCACAGCTTACGATAATGCGGGAAGGATAAAGGTTATCATACAGTGCTTTGGATTCGCGCAGGAATTCCGGGCTGAAAATAATATTGGAAGTATGATATTTTTCCCGCACAGACTTTGTATAGCCTACCGGAATGGTGGATTTGATGACCATAATGGCATTTGGATTGACGGAAAGAACCAGCTCGATGACTGCCTCCACAGCAGAGCAGTCAAAGAAGTTTTTCTTGCTGTCATAGTTGGTAGGAGCTGCGATAACCACAAAATCGGCATTTTTATAGGCTGCTTCGCCATCAAGGGTGGCGACGAGATCCAGATCCTTTTCCGCGAGGTATTTTTCGATATACTCATCCTGAATGGGAGATTTGCGGTTGTTGAGCATCTCCACCTTTTCCGGGACAATGTCGACGGCTGTCACATGATTGTGCTGAGCCAGAAGAGTGGCAATGGACAGGCCCACATAGCCGGTGCCGGCCACGGCAATGTTGTATCTGCGGTCAAGGGTCATTGGTTTTGCCTTTTCTTCCTCCTCGAAAAGATCCGTGACTTCAAAGTCCAGAATTTCTCCAAGCTTCTGGAGCTGGTCGATGGTCGGGATATAGTCCATGTTTTCGACCCGGCCGATCATGGTTCTGTGAATGCCGGTTGCCTCGGCGAGCTGTGCCTGTGTGATATGTTTGGCTTTCCGCTGTTTCATCACGGTGTCAGCCAGTTTTTTTACGGATAATTTTTTCATCTTAGGAAACCTCACTTACAAATGCTGTTTTAAACAACATTTTGAAATCAAACATTATTATGTACCTTTATGTGTAACTTAACAGAATCGGAAAAAAAGGTCAATGGGAAAGACAAAAGAAATTTAAATTCTGTTTTGAGCAACATTAAAAAGTGCTTGGTGATTGGAGGAAAGTATGGTATCATAGGAAATGTAAAAAACATTGAAGGGGGCTTCAAATATGAGCAACGAAAAGAAAAAGAGCGGAGGAGCGCTTTTAGGTGCTGCATTCCTTATGGCGACATCCGCAATCGGACCTGGTTTCCTGACACAGACCGCCACCTTTACGGGACAGTATCAGGCAAGCTTCGGATTTGTTATCCTGATCTCCATTATCCTTTCCGCAATCGCACAGCTGAACATCTGGCGTGTGCTTTGTGTGACAGGACTTCGCGGACAGGACGTGGCGAATAAGGTTCTTCCGGGCCTTGGTTACTTTGTGGCATTTATGATCGTGCTGGGTGGTCTGGTATTTAATATCGGTAACGTAGGCGGCGGTGCACTTGGATTTAACACACTTCTTGGCATTCCTACGAAGGTGGGCTATGTACTGGCAGGCGCACTGGCAATCATCGTGTTCCTTGTAAAAAATGCAAAAGCTGCCATGGATACCCTGACAAAGGTTCTGGGCGGTGTCATGATCGTGGTAATCTTTATCGTGATCATCGTTGTAAAACCACCGATGGGTGATGTAATCAAAAATACCTTTGCTCCATCCGCAGGTGTGACCAATCTGTTCCCGGCTATCCTGACTCTGATGGGAGGTACCGTAGGCGGATATATCACTTTCGCTGGTGCTCATCGTCTGATCGATGCCGGCATTACAGGGGAAAAGAATTTAAAAGAAATCAACAAGAGCTCTGTGATGGGTATCGTCATTGCGACGATCGTTCGTATTTTCCTGTTCCTGGCTGTTCTGGGTGTTGTTGTAAAATTGGCAGACGGTGTGACACTGGATGCGGGCAACCCGGCAGCAGACGCTTTCAGACTGGGCGCAGGTGAGATCGGATATCGTTTTGCAGGACTGGTTCTTTTGTGTGCAGCTGTTACTTCTATCATCGGTGCGGCTTACACCTCTGTTTCCTTCCTGAAAACCTTTAACAAGAGCATTGAGAAGAACGAAAACTGGTGGATCATCGGCTTTATCGCAGTTTCTACCCTTATCATGCTGATCCTTGGCAATCCGGCTGTTCTTCTTGTTCTTGCAGGTGCGTTCAATGGTCTGATTCTTCCGATCACACTGGGAATCTGCCTGATCGCTTCTCAGAAGAAAACAATCATGGGCCAGAATTACAAGCATCCGATGATACTCCTGATCCTTGGTATCATTGTAGTAATTCTTTCTGCATATATGGGCGTTACCACCTTTGTTTCCAAATTAGGAAGTCTGTTCTAAATGAGAATGAAAATGGAAATGCTTTAAAAGTCATACAAAAAGGTGTAATCGCAGGGTTGCACCTTTTTGTGTAAACTGCCGGTATAAAAAGGATATCCGGCGTAAAAATCTCACAAAGAGGAGATAATGATATGGATATTAAAATTTTAACGGAAGGAGATTCTTCCATTCTGGTTGAATTCGGCAGGGAAATCAGCCCCGAGATCAACAAAAAAATCACAGCCACGGTCCAGATGATGAAGGAACAGCACATCGAAGGCGTAGTTGATATGATTCCGGCGTTTTGTTCCCTCCTTATCAATTATGACCCGCGTGTCATTTCCTTTGAGGAAATAAGAGAGCGGGTGATGAACATTGTAAAAATGGATGTGAAGGCCGGTGAAAGCCGGAAGCGGATCTTCGAAATCCCTGTCTGCTACGGCGGGGAATATGGTCCGGATATTGCAAATATTGCAGAGCATGCGGGTCTTACGGAGGAGGAAGTGATCAAGATTCATTCCTCCAGAGATTATCTGATCTATATGCTTGGTTTTCTTCCGGGATTTACGTATCTGGGCGGTCTGGACGAGCGGATCCACACACCGCGTCTGGCAAATCCCAGGATCAAGATCAATGCGGGAAGCGTGGGAATCGGAGGCTCCCAGACCGGTATTTATCCGCTGGATTCTCCGGGAGGCTGGCAGCTTATGGGAATGACTCCGGTCAAAACCTATGACCCGCACCGCGAGGTGCCGATTTTGGTGGAAGCGGGAGATTATATCCGCTTTGTCCCGGTGGATGAAGATGAGTACAAACGTATCAAAGAACTGGTAGACCGTGGGGAATACCAGTGCGTTGTTCACGAAGGAGAGGTGTAAAATGGGAATTCGCATACTGAAAGGCGGAATGCTTACAACTGTACAGGATCTGGGCCGCACCGGATACCAGAGCCAGGGCTTTTCCGTGGCCGGTGTCATGGATGTCCGTTCCTTCAAGATTGCCAATCTTCTTCTGGATAATCCGGAAAATGAGGCGGTGCTGGAGTTTACTCTGATCGGACCCACACTGCAGTTTACTTCTGCCACGATCATAGCCATTACAGGCGGAGATTTTCAGCCGACCATCAATGGGGAACCGGCGCCGATGTATACGGCCCTTTATATGAACAAGGGGGACATCCTGAAGTTTTCAAGTGCCAGGACAGGAAGCCGGGGCTACATTGCCTTTTCCAGCTATCTGGACATTCCGGTGGTCATGGGAAGCCGCTGCACAAACATGAAGAGCGGAATCGGTGGATTTAAGGGAAGAAAGCTGAAGGCGGACGATTATATCGGTTTCCGCATTAAAAGACGTTATCTTCCGTTTTTCCTATCCAGAAAGCTTCCGCCGGAGAATTTTGACCAGGACGAGGAGACGCTGCGGGTAGTTATGGGGCCTCAGGATGACCGGATCAGCCGCCAGGGAATCGATACCTTTTTAAACAGCGAATATACGGTAACCAGTGATTTTGACAGGATGGGATGCCGTCTGGAGGGACCGTTTATCGCACCGAAAGAAACCTCCGACATTATTTCCGATGGAATCGCCTTTGGAGCCATTCAGGTTCCGTCCCACGGAAAACCGATCATTCTTCTTGCCGACAGGCAGACCACAGGCGGATATGCCAAGATTGCCACGGTAGCATCTGTGGATATTCCGAGACTGGTGCAGAGAAAGACGGATCATAAGATCAGATTCCGTGCGATTACGGTTTTGGAGGCACAGAAGCTCTACCGGAAAGAGGTGGAGGAGCTGGATGAGATGAGAAAGATCATCCATCAGCCCTGCAAAGAGGTTCTGGATTGCCGTCTGGTAGCAAAGAGACTGACAAAGCTGTTTGAATAAAGATAAGGAGATATACGAATGGATTTAGAAAAGATTGAAGGTTTAGTGAAAATTATCGAGAATTCCTCTCTCACACAGTTTACCTACAAAGAGGGAGATCTGAAGATTACCATGAGCAAGCTGGACAATCCGCCTGTAGTGGCAGCGGGAATGCCTGCGGCACCGGCAATGGGAATGCCTTCTGCACCGGCAGCAGCCACTGAGGAAGAGCCGAAGGAAGAGGAGAAGCTGTTTATCACATCTCCGATCGTGGGAACCTTTTATTCCGCACCGGCACCGGATGCGTCTGCTTATGTGAAGGTTGGCGATCAGGTGAAAAACGGGCAGACAGTCTGCATTCTGGAGGCGATGAAGCTGATGAATGAGATCCAGGCTGAATTTGACTGCGAGATCGAGGCTGTTCTGGTAAGCAATGAGCAGAAGGTAGAATACGGACAGCCATTATTCCGTGTAAAGAGACTGTAAGAGCAAAAGTAAGGAGGCTGGAGTTTTGTTTAATAAAATCTTAATTGCCAACCGTGGTGAAATTGCAGTCCGTATCATTCGTGCGTGCCGGAATATGGGAATCCGGAGCGTTGCTGTTTATTCCAAAGAGGATGCCAAAAGCCTTCATGTGCAGCTTGCAGACCAGCGTATCTGTATCGGAGAAGGTCCTGCGAGAAACAGCTATCTGAATATGGACAGAATCATTACGGCAGCGAAGAACATGGGAGCAGATGCCATCCATCCGGGCTTTGGTTTTTTGTCGGAAAACAGCGAATTTGTGAGAAAATGTAAGGAAAACGGGATTACCTTTATCGGGCCGGATGCAGATGTCATTGATAAGATGGGAAACAAGTCCCATGCGAGAAAGACGATGATGGAGGCCGGTGTTCCGGTCGTTCCGGGTACAAAAGAGCCGGTGTATGATGCTGAGGTGGGAAAAGACCTGGCAAGGGAAATCGGTTATCCAGTGATGATCAAGGCTTCCTCCGGCGGCGGTGGAAAGGGCATGCGTGTTGCCAGAAACGAAGATGAGTTTGAGCATCAGTTCAATATGGCTCAGATGGAGTCCGCCAATGCTTTCGGGGATGACACCATGTACATCGAGCGGTTTGTGGAGAATCCCCGGCATGTGGAAATCCAGATCATGGCAGATGAGCATGGAAATGTAGTGGCTCTTGGAGACAGGGACTGCTCCGTGCAGAGAAATCATCAGAAGCTGATCGAGGAATCTCCGTCCCCGGCGATCAATGAGGAAACCAGACAGGAGATGAACCGCTGTGCGATTCTGGCGGCAAAGACCGTGGGCTACACCAATGCGGGAACGATTGAATTCATCGTGGACCCTCATGGAAAATTTTATTTCATGGAGATGAATACCAGAATTCAGGTAGAACACGGTGTGACCGAGATGGTGACCGGTACAGATCTGATCATCGAGCAGATCCGTGTGGCGATGGGAGAGGCACTGAGCTTTACCCAGGAGGATGTACAGCTTCGCGGACATGCCATTGAGTGCAGGATCAATGCAGAAATTCCGGCGAAAAACTTTATGCCGAGTCCCGGCGTGGTGGAGCATATGCATCTTCCGGCCGGAAATGGTGTGCGGGTGGATACCGGACTTTATACCGGTTATCGGATTCCGTCAGAGTATGATTCCATGATTGCGAAGGTGATCGTACATGCACCGGATCGTGAAGCGGCTCTGCAGAAAATGCGCTCCGCTTTGGATGAGATGGTGATCATGGGCGTGGAGACGAACCTGGATTTTCAGTATCAGATCATGCGGCATCCGGTTTTCTGTGAAGGAAAAGCAGATACGGGATTTATTGAGAATATTATGAAGCTTGGGTGATAAAGGAGTGTGTGAAATGTATCGGGTTGATTTGAACAGTGATCTTGGAGAAAGCTTTGGTCGCTATACCCTGGGGATGGATGATAAGATCATTCCCCTTATTACATCTGCAAATGTGGCGTGTGGGTATCATGCATCGGATCCGGTGGTGATGGAGAAAACCGTTTCCATGGCTCGAGAGGCTGGAATCCGTGTAGGCGCTCATCCGGGATTTCCGGATCTGATGGGCTTTGGCAGAAGAAATATGGCGGTTTCTCCGGCTGAGGCAAAGGCATACGTGATGTATCAGCTTGGAGCTCTGGAAGGCTTTTGCCGTGCAAAGGGCGTAAAGCTTCAGCATGTGAAGCCCCATGGCGCACTGTATAACATGGCGGCGAAGGATTATGAGCTTTCCAGGGCCATCTGCGAGGCAATCTATGAATTCGATAAGAATCTGATCGTACTGGCACTCTCTGGCGGAGAACTGGCCCGTGCGGCAAAAGATATGGGCCTTCGCACTGCCCTTGAGGTGTTTGCCGACCGTTCCTATGAGGAAGACGGAACCCTTGTAAACCGGAGAAAAGACGGCGCTATGATCACCGATGAAGACGAAGCAATCGCACGTGTTGTCCGCATGGTGAAAGAAAAGAAAGTGACTGCCATCACAGGAAA
This sequence comes from Blautia sp., assembly GCA_022764275.1. GTDB lineage: Bacteria > Bacillota > Clostridia > Lachnospirales > Lachnospiraceae > Blautia_A. The sequence goes on from JALERH010000018.1 coordinate 9,403, forward strand.
GGATATCCCGATTCAGGCGGATTCCGTATGCGTTCACGGAGACGGTGCAAAAGCACTGGCTTTCGTGGAGAGGATCCGTAAGGCGCTGACAGAAGAGGGCGTGGAAATCTGCAGCCTGGATGAGATTGTTTAAGCTGGTAATAACATAGGGGAAGACTTCAAAGAACCGAATCCACAGCTATGGAATTGCTTTTCAGGGGAAAAAGGTATTGATTGGATAGTTTCATCTGATATAAATTGCTTTGGTTTGGGTCTATGAAGGAAGTAACTCTCCCTCGGGCCCAATATCATGGGAATTCTTATGAAAATATAAGCATTAAGCCTGTTATTTTCTCTATGTCAATAAAGAATACTCCCCAGACCCAGAACTATGTATTTTTCTGGGCCTGGGGACAAATTTTGTCTGCCGTAGATACAAAAAGCATCTTAAAATGCTGTATTTTACCGTAAAATTCCAGGAAATTTTCTCCAGGGAGGTATCTTTTTTCGTATATGCCCAAAAGTATTTCGAACAGCAACAAGTGTTCTTAGGCTCCTGAGCAGAGGGTAAGAATTTGTTTTCAGAACTCAATTTCCTTCAGATAACGTGCCAGGGCATCCTGCCAGGTGGGAAGAGGAGTAAATCCGTTTTCCACAAGCTTTGATTTATCCAGGCGGCTGTTGAATGGACGTGCAGCCTTGGAGATGCCATATTCGGCAGTTGTGACCGGAATCACATTCACATGAGCTTCATCATATTCCGGATGACCGGCAGCCACAGCCTGGCGGAAGATTTCCTTTGTGAAATCATACCAGCTGATGAATCCGCCTTCATTGGTTGCATGATAATAGCCGTACTTGTCGGTGATGATCATATCCACCATGAGGCGGGCAAGGTCATACGTATAGGTCGGTGTCCCGATCTGGTCGCTGACAACGCGGATGGTATCATGGCTTTTTCCGATATTCAGCATGGTCTTGATAAAATTCTTCCCGTTCTTGCCAAATACCCAGGCAATCCGGATGATAAAGAATTTCTCTACGTTGTTGTATACCGCAAGCTCACCGTCCAGCTTTGTCTGACCGTAGACGTTCAATGGCTTGTAATCCTTGCAGTCAGGCTTCCAGGGAGCGGTTCCCTGACCATCGAACACGTAATCGGTAGAGAGATACATCATTTTGATGCCCAGTTTTTTGCAGACTTTTGCAATATTTTCGGTACCAACCACATTGACGAGGCGGACTTTTTCCCGTTTGTCCTCGTCCTCAGCGGCATCCACGGCGGTCCATGCAGCGCAGTGTACAACTGCATCCGGTTGGCAGTCTGTAAGGATTTTTTCCACAGAAGCGGCATCGGTGATATCCATGCTCACATAAGGCATGGCGGTTACCGGAGAGCCGTCCCGGATTCCGGCATATTCCGGGGCAAGGTCGGAGCCGACGCCTTCGTAGCCGCGTTTATGAAGCTCATTCATCACATCATGTCCAAGCTGTCCTGCCACACCTGTCACAAACAGTTTCATTCTTTTAGCCCTCCTTAGCGATTGCCGTACATTTTTTCATAATAGTTCTGATATTCACCGGAAATAATGGTTTCCCACCATTCTTTGTTATCCAGGTACCACTGGATCGTCTTTTTGATGCCGTCTGCAAATTTTGTTTCCGGAAGCCAGCCCAGCTCGTTGTGAATCTTGGTCGGGTCGATGGCATAGCGCATATCGTGTCCCTTACGGTCGGTTACATATGTGATCAGGCTTTCCGGTTTTCCCAGTTCCTTACAGATGATTTTTACGATGTCGATGTTTTTCATCTCATTATGTCCGCCGATGTTGTAGACTTCGCCTACGCGTCCCTTATGGATGATCAGATCGATGGCCTTGCAGTGATCCTCCACATAGAGCCAGTCGCGGACATTTTCGCCTTTTCCGTATACCGGGAGAGGCTTATCGTTTAAAGCATTTGCGATCATAAGCGGAATCAGTTTTTCCGGAAAATGATAGGGTCCGTAATTGTTGGAGCAGCGGCTGATGGTGACCGGAAGCCCGTAGGTTCTGTGGTAAGCCAGCACCAGAAGGTCAGCGGATGCTTTGGAAGCACTGTAGGGGCTGCTGGTGTGAATCGGGGTTTCCTCTGTGAAAAACAGATCCGGGCGGTCTAGTGGCAGGTCACCGTACACTTCATCGGTGGAAACCTGATGGTAACGTGTGATTCCGTATTTTCGGCAGGCGTCCATGAGAACAGAGGTTCCGATGATGTTGGTATTCAGGAAAACCTCCGGATTTTCGATGGAACGGTCAACATGGCTTTCCGCAGCGAAGTTTACCACAATATCCGGGTGCTCCTCTTCGAACAGCCTGTAGACAGCCTCGCGGTCTGTGATGCTTTCCTTTACGAAGCGGAAGTTTGGATTATCCATAACGGGAGCCAGGGTGGACAGATTTCCTGCATAGGTCAGGCAGTCCAGGCAGATGATCCGGTAATCCGGATATTTCTTTAACATGTGAAAAATAAAGTTGCTTCCGATAAATCCGGCGCCGCCGGTTACGATGATATTCATACTTTTCATTTCTCCTTTTTCTCTCAGTTTTTGTCAGATCAGTGAAGTACATCCATATGTCCGAAAGCAGGATTTTCAGTGAAGTACATCCATATATTTGCCATCCAGGACATCCTTCAGGTACTGGCCGTACTGATTTTTCTTTAATATTTCATAAACCTTCAGGACATCTTCTTTTGTGATCCAACCGTTCAAGTAGGCAATTTCCTCCAGACAGCCGATCTTACGGTGCTGGTGGCTCTCCACGGTTTTTACGAAATTGGTGGCCTCCACAAGGCTTTCGTGAGTTCCGGTATCCAGCCAGGTAAAGCCCTGTCCAAGAAGCTCCACATTCAGTTCGCCGTTTTCAAGATAGATGCGGTTCAGGTCCGTGATCTCCAGTTCGCCCCGGGCGGAGGGTTTCAGGACCTTGGCCCGCTCACAGACTTTTCTGTCATAAAAATACAAGCCTGTCACCGCGTAGTTGCTCTTGGGACGGGCAGGCTTTTCTTCAATAGACACCGCCTTGCCGTCCTTATCGAACTCCACCACGCCGAACCGCTCCGGGTCCTCCACATAGTAGCCGAACACCGTGGCACCGTTCTCCTGCGCCACCGCCTGGCGAAGATGCTGCGTCAGTCCGGCGCCGTAGAAGATGTTGTCGCCCAGAATCATGGCGCAGCGGTCGTCCCCGATGAACTCCTCCCCCAGGATGAACGCCTGAGCCAGGCCGTCCGGGGAGGGCTGCACCTTGTAGGAGAGGTGGATGCCGAACTGGCTGCCGTCCCCCAGCAGCCGCTCAAAGTTCGGCAGGTCGTGGGGCGTGGAAATGATGAGAATATCCTGAATGCCTGCCAGCATCAGCGTGGACAGCGGGTAATAAATCATAGGCTTGTCATAAATGGGCAGCAACTGCTTCGAGGTGACCATGGTCAGCGGGTACAGCCGCGTTCCGCTGCCGCCTGCCAGGATGATTCCTTTCATACATATCCCTCTCTTTCTGTTTCATCGAAGGACGAAATTGTTTATTCCCACCCCACGCTGAGCTGCTCGGTTTCCAGCTGGCGCTCGTAGGCCTGGCGGACCAGCAGGTCAAAGTTGGCCTCGATTCCGGAAATCGTGGTCTTATACAGCTGTCGTAGGGCGCGGATATTGCCCTTTTCCGCAGGCACCTGCGCCGCCTGGGCCAGCTTCTGGATATACAGGCTCACCTGCGTCCGCTCAATGGGGGTCCCGTTCTTCTTGGTAAAGATCATGCCGGTGGTACGGCCATTGTCAGCCGCGTACCGCAGCAGATCCTCCTGCAGGCCGGCCGGGAACCGGATGATCTCCGTCTTTTTGCCGGACCGGATAGGCAGCTGCCCCGACCGCACCGCCTCCACCGTCACGGACGGAATGTCCAGGACCGCGATGCCGGTGGTGGCAAACAGCTTCGTCAGCACGTAGCCCCGCTCGTCTTCCAGGGACCGCGCCGTCTGGAGCATCCGGACGTACTCCCGCCGGGTCAGCTCCGGGGCCTCAAACTCCTCCGGGAGAAGCTGGCGGGTCACCTGAAAGTCCCGGCAGCCCATGCTCTCCAGCAGGGCGTTCACCATGGAGACTTTACTGTTCACGGAGCGGATGGCGTAGTTTTCCGACAGCAGTTGCTCCCGCCAGGCCGGCAGGCTGTTTTGGGTGACGGCCTTATCCGCAGGGAGCGCGTCGTAAAACTGGCGCAGGACCTTCTCACAGTTCCGCACGCCGTCCTCCCGACGTCCCTGCTGCCGCATCCGGGCGCCGTAATCTGCCAGGATCTCCGGCGTCAGTTCCGCGGCGTCAGGCGTCCGGTGGAGCAGCGCCGGTGAAATTTTGATCGCCTCTGTTTTCAGCCGCCCCATGGTTCCTCCCTGTTCCGTTAGGACATAATTGTTGTTTAGCGGTATGATGGATAAATTCTTTCAAAAATACAAAATAAAGATAACACTTCCCCATAAAAAAGGCAAGTGTTACAGGCAATCTCTGGATGTACAATCGGGGCCGATTTCATTGATCTGAAACCGACCCAAGTGCATTTTGCAACTTTTCGCTCTGCAAGTTTCTTGCAGAGCTTATTTTATTGTTAAATTAGGTGCGATCAGCAGAGAAAAGATACAAAACAACAATTATGCAGTTACTGCACCAAACCTAATTTATCCAACTGCCGGATGTACTCTTTTCCCGTGGACAGGAGGTAAATTCGGGTCGTCTCGATACTGCTGTGGCCCAGTACATCCGCCAGCCGCACCACATCGTGACAGGCGCTGTAAAATGACCGGGCAA
>JALERH010000028.1 GCA_022764275.1 Blautia sp.
GGATATCTGCCGGAGGAACGGGGACTTTACCCTAAAAAGACGGTGAGTGAGCAGCTGATCTATCTGGGAATGCTGCGGGGATTGAGCGCCGGAAATGCAAAGAAAAATATGAAAAAATGGATTTCCCGGATGGGGGTAGAGCAGTACGAAAACAGAAAGCTGGAGACACTTTCCAAGGGAAACCAGCAGAAGATTCAGCTTGCACAGACCCTGATCTGTGATCCGGAAATCATCATTCTGGATGAGCCATTTTCCGGGCTGGATCCTGTGAATTCGCAAATATTAAAGGATGTGATCCAGGAACAGATCCAGGCTGGAAAGCTGGTGATCTTTTCAAGTCATCAGATGAGTTATGTAGAGGAATTCTGTGAGGATATTGCAATATTAAACCACGGGGAGGTGGTTCTTTCCGGTGACCTGCGTGAGATTAAAAGGGAATTCGGACATGACCGACTGGTGCTTTCCGCAATGGAAGAGACTCCGGAGGAACTGGCAGTATGTCTGCAGGATGTATGTTCTGATCTTCTGGAGGTGGAAAAAATTCAGAAAGACAGAGTGATCATACGGAAAAAGAGGCCGGAAAACAAACCGCTTATTCTGAAAAGATTACTGGAACAGGACGTGGATCTGGAGTTCTTTGGAATGTATGAGCCATCCCTGAATGATATTTTTATGGAGAAGGCAGGTGACGAAGCATGAAGCAGTTTCTGACTGTATTACGATTTGAACTCAATAATTATTTTAAGAATAAAAGCTTTGTGGTAACCACTGTGATCCTCGCACTGATCGTGGCAGGTGTGATTATCGTACCGACCATGATACCCGGACTTTTAGGAGATAAAAAAACAGAAGAATCAGAGGAAAGTCTGACAGAACTGGGTATCTGTGTCAACACAGATGAGATGGAAAATGTGGAAAAACTTCTGGAAAAAATACCGGCAAAGTGGACAAAATACGAAGAGAAAGAGAGTCTGAAAAAAGACGTGGAAGACGGAATCATAGAAAGCGGATTTGTCCTGAACAGCCTGTCCGATGCAACATACGTGGTCATGAATATGGGAGTCGGTGACGAGATTTTCAGTGAATTTGAGAACGCCTTTACAGAATACCGGAAAGAACAGTATCTGGCGGAAAAGGGAATCACCCAGGAAGACCTTCTTGCTCTGGATGGCATCCAGTCCACGGTTACACCGGAAATACTGGGGAAAAACAGCGCAAAAAACTATGCATATACGTATGTGCTGGTGTTCTGTGTTTATTTCCTGATTCTTTTCTATGGACAGATGATCGCGGTGTCTGTGACGACAGAAAAAAGCAATCGCGCCATTGAAATTCTGGTGACAAGTGTAAACCCAAACAGCCTTATCTTCGGAAAGGTTCTGGCAGGCGCGCTGTCTGGTATTCTGCAGATGGTGATAATCCTGGGAAGCGCTTTTGCTGCATATGGAGCCTTTCGGGAGGCATGGGGAGAAATGCTGGATTTCCTGTTCCATATCCCTGCAAAGGTGCTCGTTTCCTTTGCATTTTTCGGAATCCTGAGCTATCTCCTGTACGCATTTATCTTTGGAATGCTGGGCGCTTTGGTCTCCAAAACAGAGGACATCAGTAAGAGCGCGACGCCGGTAACCATCCTGTATGTAGCGTCTTTTATGATTGCCATATTCGGACTGTCAGACTGCGACAGCATGATGGTGAAGGTGGCATCCTTTATCCCATTTACTTCAGGAAATGCCATGTTCATCCGTATTTCCATGGGAAATGTGGCAGTGTGGGAAATCATTGTTTCTGCTGTGATCCTATTGGCGGCCTGTGTGATAACAGGAATCCTGGGAGCAAAGCTTTTCCGGTTCGGGACACTTCATTATGGAAATCCTGTAAAGCTTACCAGGGCACTGAGAGCGTTAAAAGAGCAGAGTTCATAAGAAGTAAAAATATCCCCGCATATTTTTTTATGAGAAAGTATATGCTATTAGAAAAGGAGAGAGGTGTTGCAAGGGCAGCGCCTCTTTTCGCAATAAGCAGATAACGGAGGGAAAAATATGTGGGGTATTCTGGTTGCACTGATTTCAGGCGCGCTGATGAGCATTCAGGGAGTATTTAACACAGAGGTGACGAAGCAGACGAGTCTGTGGGTGTCTACCGGCTGGGTGCAATTTTCTGCATTTCTGGTCTGTGTCCTGGCATGGATTTTTACGGGAAGGGACAGTGTGGGAGCCCTGTGGCAGGTGGACAATAAGTACACTCTTTTAGGTGGTGTAATCGGGGCATTTATTACAGTGACCGTGATTCAGAGTATGGGGGCGCTTGGACCGGCAAAGGCTGCCATGCTTATTGTGGTTTCACAGCTTGCTGTGGCGTATCTGATCGAGCTTCTTGGCCTCTTTGGAGTGGATAAACAGCCCTTTGAATGGAGAAAAATCATCGGGATGCTTATTTCTATTGCAGGAATTATTATATTTAAATGGCAAAAGTGAGAATTAGTATTGTAAAAATGAGAAATGGTATTGTAAAATTGTAAAACTTTCGTTAAAATAGGAAATGGCAGAGTATGAGTGACGGGGAACTTGCCGTATATTTTCGGCAAAGGAGTGAACCGGCATACCATGAGGAAAGATAGAAAAAAGTCATTGAGGTGCTGCGGGTGGCTGCTGGCATCTCTGCTTTTCGGGATGGCAGGACTGACAGGCTGCAAAGACCGTGAGGCGGAGTTTTTAAAGGCAGAAGTGCAGGAGACAGAAGCACAGGAAGAATATGGGCAGGAAGCTGCTGCGCAGGAAGCAGAAGCCCGGAAAACAGAAGTGCAGGACGCAGCACAGGAAATGAATACGGAAGCAGGCGAAGAAGATTCTTCAGAAAAAGAGCCTGCCAGGATTTTTGTAGATGTGTGCGGGGCGGTTGCAAACCCCGGCGTATATGAACTGGAAGAAGGAAGCAGGATTTTTCAGGCAGTGGAAGCAGCGGGTGGTTATCTGCCGGAGGCGGCTGAATACTATCTGAACCGGGCAAAGAGCCTTTCGGACGGACAGCAGATTTATGTTCCGACGAAGACAGAGCTGGAGGAAGCCAAAGAAAACGGGGGGAATCCGGTTTTTGCCGCAGCGCCGGAAGCAGAAGCGGAGGAAGCCGGAAACAGCCAGGGAGCAGACAGTGCTTCGGGGAACTTTTCCGGGGAAGGAACGTCAAACCGGGTAAACTTAAATACTGCAGACGAATCTCAGCTTACCACGCTGACCGGTATCGGAAATTCAAAGGCGAAAGCCATTATTGCTTACCGGGAAGCGAATGGAGGATTTTCTTCTATAGAAGAGATTATGAATGTAGAGGGGATTAAGGAAGGCACTTTCGCCAGGATAAAAGACGAGATAGAAGTAGGATAAGGAGAATATAAATGAGCAGGAAAGTATTGGTAGTAGACGATGAGAAGCTGATTGTAAAAGGAATCCGTTTCAGTCTGGAGCAGGAAGGAATGGAAGTGGACTGTGCCTATGACGGCGAGGAGGCCGTGGAGAAGGCGAAGGAAAAGAAATATGACATTATTCTTCTGGATCTGATGCTTCCGAAGATGGACGGTCTGGAAGTCTGCCAGCAGATACGTGAATTTTCCAACGTCCCGATCATTATGCTTACTGCAAAAGGCGAAGACATGGATAAGATTCTGGGTCTGGAATACGGCGCGGATGATTATATCACAAAGCCATTCAACATCCTGGAGGTGAAGGCACGCATCAAGGCTATTATGCGCCGTGCCGGAAGCGGTCAGGAGGAAAAAGAAAAGGCAAAAACCATCGAGATTGGTGATCTTCGCATGGACTGTGAGGGACGCCGTGTCTTTATTGCAGGTAAGGAAATCAACCTGACCGCAAAGGAATTTGATGTACTTGAGCTTCTTGTTTTTAATCCGAACAAAGTCTACAGCCGTGAAAACCTGCTGAATATCGTGTGGGGCTACGAGTATCCGGGCGATGTAAGAACCGTGGATGTACATATCCGCCGTCTGCGTGAAAAAATTGAGGCAAATCCCAGTGAGCCGAAATACGTACACACCAAGTGGGGTGTGGGTTATTACTTCCAGGCGTAAGTCATGACACAGAAAAAGAAAGCAAGTTATTTTAAAAGTCTTCGTTTTCGTATCCTGATTATCTTGGTGATTCTGGGAATTGTGCCAAGTGTCATTGTAACACGGATCGTGATCAGCACATATGAGGATAAAGCGATTGCTATCCGGGAAGCCAGTGTAAAAAATCAGTGTGACATTTTGTGCAACCTGTTAATTAAAGAAAACTATATGAATGACTCCAGCTCGCAGGTGGTAAACAGCAAGCTGGAGTTGTTGTCTAATGCTTTCGGCGGCAGGATTCTGATCGTTGACAGGGATTTTAAGATTGTAAAGGATACTTACGGAGCCGATGAAGGGAAAACCCTGCTTTCCTCCATGATCATCAAATGTTTCCGTGGAGAAGAGGCAGTGCGCTATATCAGCAAAAGCCAGAAAATTGAGATGGCAGTACCGGTGAAAAGCCCGGAGGTAAAACAGCTCCAGGGAGCTATGCTGATTACTTTTTCCACCAGTGAGATCGCAGCGACCATAGACGGGCTGGAGCAGAAGGGGATTCTGATCGTGGGAATCATCGTGGCTCTTTCCATTTTGCTGGGATATATTCTGTCAACGGTGCTGGTGAAGCCCTTTGCAAGGGTTACAAAGTCTATCGAGGATCTGACGGACGGCTACCAGAATGAGGAAATTTCAGTGCCGGACTATACAGAAACTGCTCTGATCACGGATGCGTTTAACAAAATGCTTTCAAGGATGAAGGTTCTGGACGAGTCACGTGATGAGTTCGTATCAAACGTGTCTCACGAGCTGAAAACACCCCTTACCTCTATGAAGGTGCTGGCGGATTCCCTGGTGGGGCAGCAGGGAATCCCGGAGGAACTCTATCAGGAATTCATGGGTGACATTACGGCGGAAATCGACCGCGAGAATAAAATTATTACAGACCTGCTTTCTCTGGTAAAAATGGATAAGAAGGCTGCAAATCTGAATATTGAACATCTGAATATCAACCAGCTTCTGGAGGATATCCTAAGGAGACTGCGGCCCATTGCGGACAAGCGTAATATTGATCTGATCCTGGACAGCTTCCGGCCGGTGGAGGCGGATGTGGACGAGGTGAAATTTACCCTTGCCATCAGCAATCTGGTGGAAAACGGTATCAAATATAATGTGGATGACGGATGGGTGCGTGTGACTCTGGATGCGGATCATAAGGATTTTTATGTGAAGGTGGCGGATTCCGGCATGGGAATTCCGCAGGATTCCATTGACAGGATTTTTGAGCGTTTCTACCGGGTAGACAAGTCCCATTCCAGAGAAATCGGCGGGACAGGACTGGGCCTTGCCATCACACGGAGTGCTGTGACAAAGCATCATGGTACGATTCAGGTGTCCAGTAAGGAAGGGGAAGGTACTACCTTTACCGTTCGTATTCCATTGTCATATATTCCGTAGGAGGTGCCAGGTGAGGAAAATATTTTGTATCCTTCTTTCTGTACTTGTGGCCGGCACTCTTTTGACCGGATGTACCGTGGAAGTGCAGGAAGAAAAAAGTGACAGCGTAAGCTTACAGTATTATCAGTATTATGTAAATAAAGAGGAGACGAAACTGGAGCAGGAGGACTATGTACCCGAGCAGGAGACGGCGGAGTTTATGCTTCAGGATATGACCACTGCATTGAATGAAAAGAAACCGAGTGGAGAAAATCTTGCTCTTCTGCCAAAAGAGGTGGAACTTAAGTCCTACAATCTGAATGGTTCTACTTTGGAACTTCAATTTAACAACCAGTACAGCAAAACCAGCAGGGCAAGAGAAATCCTTATGAGAAGCGGCGTGGTCAGGACTTTTCTGCAGATTCCGGGAGTGACCGGGGTAAAATTCTTTGTAGGTGGAAATGAACTTCTGGATTCCAGGGGACAGCCGGTGGGAGTAATGAACAGTGAAACCTTTGTGGAGTTGTGGGGAACCGATAAAGATGCTTACCGGTATGATACTTTTACCCTGTATTTTACGGATAAAACAGGAAAAAAGCTGGTGGAGGAGAAGCGAAATGTTTACTATAAACGCAGCCTTCCCAGGGAACGGGTGATTCTGGAACAGCTTATTAAGGGACCAATGGTAAAAGGCAATTATCCCACCATTCCGGAAACGGCGGAAGTGCTGTCAGTATCCACGGCGGATGGCGTCTGCTATGTGGACTTTAATTCTGCTTTCCGCGATTCGATGCTGGATCTTCCGGTAGATACCGTAATCTATTCCGTGGTAAATTCTCTGCTGGATGAAGAAAAAGCAGACAAAGTGCAGATTTCTATTGAGGGAAAGGATGATGCTGCTTTGGGGGATGGAACATCGTTGTATAATTTCTATGGATGGAATGAGGAACTGATTTCCGCACTGGAAATGCAAAATTAAAATAAAAGCAATATAGGAGGAAGGCTTTTCGTGACGAGACGTCCATTATGTCTTGTGTGCCTGCTTCTGATGCTTGGCATGTGTCTTGCGGACCTTCTGGGATTTCCCCTGATACGGGGGAATCCCCTGCCGCAGGAGGTACAGTCATGGGTAGAAAAGCATCCGGAGGCCACCGTCTGCGGGGAGGTGGAAAAGTGCACGGCAGGAGAGTTTTCCGTATCTGTCTGGCTGAAAGAGTCATATCTAATTTACAATTCAGAAAAAGTTTCCATTGAAAATGTGAAAGTATTTTTAAAAGAAAATGAGCTGGTTCCGGCAGGAACCATTGTTTTGCTGTCCGGAAAACTGGAGAGGGTGCCTGGCCCTCGGAATCCCGGAGAATTTGACAGCAGGCAGTATTACGCTTGCGAACATATCTATTATTTCCTGAAGGATGCACAGATTGAAAAGAAATCCGAAAGTTATTCCGCATATCGGCAGTTTCTGCTGAATATTCGGGAAAGCTTTTCAAAGGTTTTTACAGAAACTGCGGGGGAAGCGGCAGCTATGTTTCAGGCCATTGTACTTGGAGATAAAAGCAGTCTGGAGGATGAGACAAAGCTGCGTTACCAGATGGGAGGAATTGTGCATATCATGGCCATTTCCGGACTGCATATCAGCGTACTGGGGGTGGGGCTTTATCAGCTGCTGATGCAGACAGGCATGGGAATCTGGCCGTCTGGACTGATCGCCCTTATTGTGATGCTGCAGTATGGGATGATGACTGGCGGAACAGTGTCGGCCATGCGTGCTGTGTGTATGTTCCTCATTTCCGTCGGGGCAAAGATGTCAGGAAGAATTTACGATATGATGACGGCCCTGGCGGCGGCAGCAATCCTGATTCTTATGGAGTCGCCGGCATACCTGTACAGTAGTGGATTTCTTCTTTCCTTCGGGGCAGTTCTCGGGATTGGAGTTGTGTCTCCGGCTGTGATGCGTCTTGCAGGAGCAAGGACAAAAATAGGAAAAAGCCTGCTGGCATCCCTGTCTGTTCAGCTGACCACACTGCCGGTGATGCTGTATTCTTATGGAGAGGCATCTCTTGCGGGGGTTTTTCTCAATCTGGTCGTTCTGCCTACTGTGAGCGTTGTGCTGGGAAGCGGTGTGGCGGCTGCGCTGCTGGGACAGATTTTTCTGCAGGCCGGAGCTGTGGCAGCAGTACCGGGGAGAATTCTGTTGTGGGGATATGAGAAGCTATGTGTCCTGACAGGAAAAATCCCGTTTCTTACATGGACAGGAGGGCAGCCGAAAATCTGGCAGATTGCGCTGTATTATGGGTTTCTTGGCATCGTGCTTTGGATGGATTACAGAAATTATGAAGGAAAGAGGATGACCGGAAGTTCTGAAATCAGGATGCCGCAGATCATGAGACGTTGGAATAGAACGGCATCTGAAAAGATATTACAGAGAATGCTCTGCACTCTGTGCATCGCCGCAGGAATTGCGCTCCTTGGATATCATCCCTGTCCGGAGCTTAAGATCACCTGTCTGGATGTGGGGCAGGGAGACGGAATTGTGGTGGAAACGCCGGAAAAATACCGATTTTTGATTGATGGAGGAAGCAGCAGCAAATCGAAGGTGGGGCAATATCAGATTCTTCCTTTTCTGAAAAGCCAGGGGATTTCACGGTTGGATGGCATCCTCGTTTCCCATACGGATGGTGATCATATCAGCGGTGTGCAGGAACTTCTGGACTTTATGGGAAAAGGGCTGATTTCTCTTCGGGTTGACTGTCTGTATCTGCCCAGGCTGTCGTGCCCATCAGAAGAATGGAAGGAGCTTGTAAAAGCCGCAGAAAAAGCAGACGTTCAGGTGCACATGGTAAGCCGGGGTGACACGATGAAGGCGGGAGAACTGAAACTTGCCGTTTTATCTCCAAAGCAGGGAGCCAGCGGGGAAAATGTGAATGAGGATGCTATGGTTTTTCGCCTGGAATACAAAGACTTCAGCGGCCTTTTTACAGGTGATATCGGCGCAGAGACCGAAGAAAAACTGATGGTGGAAAATATGCTGGCAGATGTGGATTTCCTTAAGGTGGGGCATCATGGATCCCGGCATTCTACCTGTCAGCCGTTTCTGGATACTATCAGGCCGCAGTCCGCCGTGATTTCCTGCTCGGAGACCAATACCTACGGACATCCCTCGCCGGAGACAATTGAGCGCCTGGAATCGTCTGGGTGCCAGGTGGAGTATACCATGAAAAATGGAGCCATTACTCTGGAAACGGATGGGGAAGAAATGCAAATCCGAAGATTCCTGTCTGTATCCGGTAGAGGCAGCAGCCTTCGGTTGTCATGAAAAAAGCTTCCATAAATGATATTTTTGTGATATGTTTTAAAGAGCATAAAGAGTTTTTGACAGGAGTGAAAATTTGAAGAATATTCAGGAAGACATCAAAACAGGAAATTTTAAACAGGCCTACCTTTTGTATGGGGAGGAAGCCTATCTGAAACAGCAGTACAAGCATAATCTCATAAAGGCGCTGAATCCGGATGGGGATACGATGAATTTCAGCCATTATGAGGGAAAAGGGACAGACGTAAAGCAGCTGATCGATCTGTGCGAAACCATGCCCTTTTTTGCGGAGCGCAGAGTGATTCTGCTGGAGGATACCGGATTTTTTAAGAATAAATGCGATGAACTGGCAGATTATATGAAAGCCCTGCCGGATTATCTGTGTATGGTTTTTGCAGAATCCGAGGTGGACAAGAGAAGCCGTATGTATAAGGCGGTGAAGAACTGCGGGCGTATTGCGGAGTTTGTGAGACAGGATGAAAAGACCCTGATGAGATGGGCTGCGGGACTTCTGGGAAAAGAAGGAAAAAAGATCACACAGAAGGATATGGAGCTTCTGCTGACCAAAACGGGCGTGGATATGGGAAATCTTAGGATGGAACTGGAAAAACTGATCACCTATACCGGAGAGCGGGATGTGGTGACAGGAGCGGATATTGAAGCAGTCTGTACGACGCAGACCCAGAACAAGATTTTTGACATGGTCCGTGCTGTTACGGAAAAAAATCAGAAACGCGCTCTGGACCTTTACTATGATCTGCTGACACTGAAAGAACCGCCGATGAGAATATTGTTTTTGCTTGCCAAACAGTTCCGACAGCTTCTGCTGACGAAAAAATATATGCGGGAAGAACTGCCGCAGACGGAAATTGCCTCCAGATTGGGGATCCCTTCTTTTGTGGTGCGAAATATCGCCAGCTGTGCCAGATCTTATACGGAGCAGGAGCTGGAGCAGGCTGTAGAGGATTTCGTGGATGCGGAGGAAGCGGTAAAAACGGGTCGTCTGCAGGATGTGATGAGCGTAGAGCTTCTGATCATCAGGTACAGTTCTGCAAGAGGATAAAAAGAATAGAAAAAAGGCAGCCTATGACGGTTCGGCTGCCTTAATTTTCACTTATAAGCTTATAATTAAAAACTAATTTCTCTATTAGTCAATGCTGTTAACAGCTTTGGATAAACGGGAAACTTTTCTTGCGCAGTTGTTTTTGTGATAAACACCCTTGGAAGTTGCTTTACTGATTGTAGAAACAGCGTCCTTTAATGCAACCTCTGCAGCTGCTTTATCTTTATTTGCTACTGCAGCCTCAACCTTCTTAATGGAAGTCTTAACAGCAGATTTGATAGCTTTGTTTCTTGCAGCTTTGGTTCTGTTAACTAAAATTCTTTTTTTAGCAGATTTGATATTAGCCAATTCGTACACCTCCAATTCCTGAGTGATAGTGAAAATATTTTCTTCGCAGGAACAGACACGGGCGCTCCTGTGAACATGCTTATATATCTTATTATAACTGTCGGTGAATGTCAATACATATTTTGAAAAAAAGTGTCAGGCACTACATATTTCCTTAAGAAAAGCGGAAACTAAAGAAAAAGAGACAGCAGGAGAATTTTTGCTGACTGACAAAACATGAGGAAGGAGAAAGCAGCATGTTGGGAAGCTACAGGATCAGAACAGATCTGGCGGTGGAGGCAAGAGAACATTTTAAAGAGGAAAATGTGGAAGTCCGGGGCGTAGAGGTAAATGAAAGCTATGACGAGGAGAAAGATATCCGCACGACGGTAGTAAAAATCACCACGGAGAATGGAGCGAAAGCCATGGGGCGTCCCCAGGGCAGCTATATCACCATTGAAGCGCCCAATCTTTCCGTGCCGGATGAGGATTATCACAGAGAAGTATCCCGGGAAATTGCCAGGCATCTTCGGCAGCTCATCGATCTGGAGACGGAAAAATCCATTCTGGTGGTGGGACTTGGCAATCAGGCGATCACGGCGGATTCTCTGGGACCTCATGTGGTGGAAAATCTGCACATGACCCGGCATATCATTCGGGAATATGGGCTGAAAGGGATGGGAGAGGAGAAAATGCATCGTACCAGTGGAATCGTACCAGGTGTGATGGCACAGACCGGGATGGAAACGTCGGAGATCGTGGAAGGAGTCGTTTCCGTGACAAAACCGGATGTGGTAATCGCAATTGATGCGCTGGCAGCACGAAGCACCAGAAGGCTGAACAGGACCATCCAGATTACGGATACGGGGATTAATCCGGGTTCCGGTGTGGGAAATCACAGAATCGGGCTTACGCAGGATAATCTCCAGGTGAAAGTGATCGGAATCGGGGTACCTACGGTGGTGGATGCAGCGACCATTGTCCATGATTCCATGGCGCATCTTCTGGATGCGCTGGATGAGGGGGAACAGAAGGAATTTCTGGAGGAAATGATCTCGCCCCATCTGCACAGTATGTTCGTGACGCCAAAAGATGTAGATGAAACCGTAAAATATCTGAGCTTCACCATTTCAGAGGGATTGAATATGGCTTTTGCACAGGTATAACGCAAAAGACAGGATTGTAGTATATTCCGGCGTAGTCTGTCATAGGATAACCATAAAGAGGTGATTGTGTGACGAGATTCCAGAGAGCGGTATGCGTGATTCTGTGCCTGTGCTTTTTGGGGGTTCTGGCAGTGATGCCGGAGCCTTTTTCCCTGTGGAGAAGCTTGGAAAATGCGTACAGGCAGCTTCCGCTGTATTGTTTTCTGGAAAAAAAGGCGCAGAATGCAGGCACCAGGGGGGATGAGGAAACCAATGAGCTGATCGTCGCAAAAAACGGAGAGTACCTGGCCAATATGGTCAGTGAAGAAAATCATTCAGTGCCCACAGGTACTGTGGCACCTGCATCCGCGGAAGCATCGACTCCAAAGGCAACGCCGACGCTGCTGCCTGAGACAACACCTTCTCTCTCTGACTCTGCAGACATAAGTCCGCAGCCGGAACAGGAAAGTACATCTGCGGCATCGGATATGGTGCTTCCTCATCCGGAAATTGATCTGTCAGCGGAAAAACTGGCAGATTTTGATTACCTTCTGAATCATTTTTATATTGTAGATGAAGGAACCGCCACCAATGCGGATCAGCTTGATGCAGGGCGTTTCCTGAGTACGGATCTGACCATGAAACAGGATGCCTCCCTCCCGCAGATCCTGATCTATCACAGTCATTCACAGGAAACATTTTCGGATTCCAGGGAAGGCGAACAGGCAGATACAGTAGTGGGAGTGGGGGACTATCTCACCAGTCTCTTAACGGAAACCTATGGATATAATGTCATACACGTGACGGAAGCTTTTGATGTGATCAATGGAGAAGAGGACAGGAACAGGGCCTATGATTATGCCAGAGAATACCTGGAACAGGTTCTGGAAGAAAATCCGTCTGTAGAGGTTGTCATCGATCTGCATCGCGACGGTGTTTCGGAGGAACGCCGGCTGGTAACGGATATAAACGGCAAACCCACAGCACAGATCATGTTCTACAATGGATTAAGCTATACGGTGAATCATGGTCCTGTGGAATATCTGCCAAATCCATACATAGAAGAAAACCTTGCCTTTTCCTTCCAGCTGGAATATGAGGCTGCGCAGTATTATCCGGATTTTTACAGAGGAATTTACCTGGCGGGACTTCGCTATAATCTGCATCTGCGTCCGAAAGCACTGCTTCTGGAGGCAGGCGCCCAGACCAATACTGTTCAGGAAGTAAAAAACGCCATGGAACCCTTTGCGGACATTTTGAACAGAGTACTGAAGGGAACGTAAGGTGCACCTTGCGGAGTGTGAAAAGAAACGGCGCTCCGAATCGTTCAAAAATCAAGTGACAAACGGGCAGAGTGTATGCTATAATACACTATTAGCAAAAAGACAGCATACGAGGAAAGAGGAGGAACTCCTGGAATGATAGACCAGAGTAAAATTCGTAATTTCTGTATTATCGCACACATCGACCATGGAAAATCCACACTGGCGGACCGAATCATTGAAATGACCGGGCTTCTGACGGAGCGTGAAATGCAGTCCCAGGTACTGGATAACATGGAACTGGAGCGTGAGCGCGGCATTACGATCAAATCACAGGCCGTGCGTATCATATATAAGGCAAAGGACGGGGAGGAGTACATTTTCAATCTGATCGATACTCCGGGCCACGTGGACTTTAACTATGAGGTTTCGAGAAGCCTGGCAGCCTGTGACGGTGCCGTTCTTGTGGTAGATGCTGCACAGGGAATTGAGGCACAGACACTGGCAAATGTTTATCTGGCACTGGATCATGACCTGGAAGTGATCCCGGTTATCAATAAGATCGATCTTCCCAGTGCACAGCCGGAGCGTGTCATCAACGAGATTGAAGATGTCATTGGTCTGGAAGCCCAGGATGCACCATTGATTTCTGCCAAAAGCGGTATCAACATCGATCAGGTTCTGGAGCGTGTCGTGGAAAAAATCCCGGCTCCCCAGGGAGATGTGGATGCACCGTTAAAGGCACTGATTTTTGACTCTGTATACGACTCCTACAAAGGTGCGATTGTTTTCTGCCGCCTGATGGACGGGCGTGTGAAAAAAGGAACCCGTATCCGCATGATGGCTACCGGCTTTACAGCGGAAGTGGTGGAAGTCGGTTATTTTGGAGCGGGACAGTTTATCCCCTGTGACGAACTGACAGCCGGAATGGTAGGCTATATTACCGCCAGCATCAAAAACGTGCGCGACACCCGCGTGGGTGATACAGTGACAGACGATGCCAGACCGTGTGCTGAGGCACTGCCGGGATATAAAAAGGTAAACCCCATGGTTTACTGCGGCATGTATCCGGCGGATGGTGCCAAATACGGAGACCTGCGGGACGCACTGGAAAAACTGCAGTTAAATGATGCTTCCCTTTTCTATGAACCGGAGACCTCGGTGGCATTGGGATTCGGATTCCGATGCGGATTTCTGGGACTGCTTCATCTGGAAATCATTCAGGAACGTCTGGAGAGGGAGTATGACCTGGATCTGGTTACAACCGCACCCAGCGTTATCTATAAGGTGCATAAGACAAACGGGGAAGTCATTGATCTGACCAATCCTACAAACCTTCCGGATCCTTCTGAAATCGACTATATGGAGGAGCCCCTGGTGAATGCGGAGATTATGGTGACCACCGAGTTTATCGGCGCCATCATGGATCTGTGTCAGGAGCGCCGCGGCCAGTACCTCGGCATGGAATATATGGAGGAGACAAGAGCTCTTCTGAAGTACAAGCTGCCGCTGAATGAGATCATTTATGACTTTTTTGACGCATTAAAATCCCGCTCCAGAGGTTATGCATCTCTGGATTACGAGCTTTGCGGATATGAGAGAAGTGAGCTTGTGAAACTGGACATTCTGGTAAATAAGGAAGAAGTAGATGCTCTGTCCTTTATCGTACATGCAGACACAGCTTATGAGCGCGGAAGAAAAATGTGTGAGAAATTGAAAGAAGAAATTCCGCGCCAGCTTTTTGAAATTCCGATTCAGGCAGCAGTGGGAAGCAAGATCATTGCACGTGAGACTGTGAAGGCGATGCGTAAGGATGTGCTTGCCAAGTGCTATGGCGGCGACATCACCCGTAAGAAAAAACTTCTGGAAAAACAGAAGGAGGGAAAGAAACGTATGCGCCAGGTAGGAAATGTGGAAATTCCTCAGAAAGCATTTATGAGTGTGCTGAAGCTGGATGACAAGTGAGAGGAACAAGATGAAAGCGAAGATAAAAATTCTTATCAGGAGGATAAGAAGAAGTATCAGAAAAGACCGGAATAAATGGATAAAGGGTGCCATTCTGGCAGTGGTCCTCATTGTGATCGCAGTTCTCCTGGGAAACTGCGCCTGTGGAAAAAAGACCGTAAAAGTACCGGATGAGGCATCGCAGGGAGTGATGAAGATCTCTCCCGCGCCTACGCCAACACCTACGGAGGCACCACGGAAGGTGAGCAAAGATGCCGTTGCCGCCAGCGGGAATGTGACCATGGTAAATGAATACCTGGTGCAGAAGGAACAGAGCGGCGCAGCGGATGGAGAAAAAACAGACTGATGGAGTTATATATTCATATTCCTTTTTGCGTAAAAAAATGTGATTACTGCGATTTCCTGTCGGCTCCGGGAACAGGAGAAGCACAGACGGCATATGTCCGTGCCCTGTTTCGGGAGATGGAAGCAGTAAAAGAAGAATGCCATCAGCCGATTACCTCTGTTTTTATCGGCGGCGGAACCCCGTCCATTCTCGATGAAATGCTGATGGGAGAGCTTCTGGAAAAAATGAACGCCTGTTTTCCAATTCAGCCGGATGCGGAAATCACCATAGAAGCAAATCCCGGTACTCTGTCGGCGGAAAAACTGGAGGTTTACCGAAAAGGCGGCGTCAATCGTCTCAGTATTGGTCTGCAGTCGCCAAAGGATGAAGAGCTGAAAAGCCTTGGAAGAATCCACACGTACCGGGAATTCCTGGAAAGCTATGACCTGGCAAGAAAAACGGGATTTTCCAATATCAATGTGGATCTGATGTTTGCCATCCCTGACCAGACCTGCGAGGGATGGACGGAAAATCTGAAAACGGTGGCAGAGCTTGAACCGGAACACATTTCCGCCTACAGTCTCATCGTGGAAGAAGGGACTCCTTTTGCGCGGAGGAAGCTGAATCTTCCGGACGAGGATGCGGAATACAGGATGTATGAGGATACGGCAGCCATTCTGGAACAGTTCGGATACAGGCAGTACGAAATCTCCAATTATGCAAGAGAGGGTTTTGCGTGTCAGCATAATACAGGCTACTGGAGGCGCGATCATTACCTGGGACTGGGTCTTGGGGCGTCTTCTTTTTGCGGTCGCACGCGTTTTTCCAATACGGAAAATATGGAAAAATATCTGGAGAAAAGCGGAAACCCGGAGCAGATTCGCGAAAATGCAGAAGAACTCAGCCGGGAAGATGCCATGGCAGAGTTTATGTTTCTGGGACTTCGGATGACCGACGGAATATCCGGAGAGGAATTTGAGAAATGCTTTGGAGTTCCAATGGATAGCGTTTACGGAAAGATCCTGGAAAAATACAAGCGGCTTTCTCTGCTGCAGGAGAAGGATGACAGAATTTTTTTTACGAGAAAGGGAATTCATGTCAGCAATGTGGTGATGGCGGACTTTTTGCTGTGACAGGCGCTGCTGGCAGCAACACTTAAGAAAAAAGGGCAGAACAGACCGGGAAGTCTGGATGCCCGGTCGTACAGGGAAAGAGGAGAAAAAATGTTACAGTTTTTATGCCTTTTTGGACCGGCATGTGTGTCCATGCTTGTGTTTCTGAAAGGGGACGATCAGAAAAGATCTTTGTTTCAGCTGACAATGCTTTACGGGGCATTTGCAATGGTGGATACGGCGTTTGGCCTGACCATTACGGCGCTGTTTGGAAAAGCAGACTATACCTGCCTGCAGGGGAACCTGAATGATACGTATATTTCGCTTAAATCCATGCTTGTATTTATTGTAGTGGCAGCAATTGCGGGATTTGCGGGAAAAGCTCTGGATGCATATGTGGAATTTGGTTTTAAGGTAAAGAGGGAAAAGTCAGAAGATGAAAAAGAAAATTAAAAGTACTTTAGGGTATGCAGTCGTTTTTCTTCTGGTGTTTTCCGGAGCGCTGCTCGCATTTGCGGCAAGGTGGGCAGTGAATTCTTTTGGTGATATATCTGTGGATGAGATTATCTTTCATCTGCGCGTGCCGCTGGAGGGAACAGAAGGGGACGTTCTGAAAGAATTTGCCGTGCAGGCGCTGCTTCCGACCATTGTAATTACCATTTTCTTTCTTTTTCTTCGGGCATTTTCAAAAAAGAGAGAAAAAGTTCTTACATATTGGAGAAAACATAGCCGAAAAGAGCTTTGGCTTGAAACCGGAAATAAGAGAAAAGGAAAAAAAACGGAACACCTTTTGATTCCTACGGTGCTGTCCGCAAAAAGTGTTGCCGTTCTTTCGGCCCTTTTTCTTGTGGCGGGCATTCTGTACGGGGCTTCCAGGGTTCCAATCCTCGATTATATAAAAAAAGAACTGCACGAATCCTCGCTGATTGAAGACAATTATGTGGATCCTGGTGAGGCTGTCATTACATTCCCTGAGAAAAAACGTAATCTGGTCTATATTTTCCTGGAATCCATGGAAACTACTTTTATGGACGAAGAACATGGGGGAGTTATGGAGGTCAGCCTGATTCCGGAGCTTACAAAGCTGGCAGAAGAAAATCTGAGCTTTTCTTCCCGTTCGGAGGGGCAGTTTGGCGGAGCACAGATGGTACCGGGAACAACCTGGACCATTGCAGGAATGTTTTCTCAGACATGCGGCCTGCCTCTCAGGCTTCATGTGAACAGCAATGACATGTCAAAATACGATTCCTTTTTCCCGGGCGTGACTTCTCTGGGAGAAATCCTGGAGCAGGAAGGATACGTAAACTGGCTGGTCTGCGGATCAGATGTGAAATTCGGCGGCCGTGAAAACTATTTTTCCCAGCATGGAAATTATCAGTTCCTGGACTGGGTAAGGGCGCAGGAACTGGGCCTGATTCCTCAGGGGTACAAAGAAACCTGGGGCTTCGAGGATCAGAAGCTGTTCCAGTTTGCCAGAGACAAGGTTACGGAGCTGGCGGCATCGGATAAGCCTTTCAATCTCACGGTGCTTACAGTGGACACCCATAAACCAAAAGGGTATCAGTGCCCTCTGTGTCAGAACCAGTTTGAGACACAGTATGAAAATGTACTGGCATGCTCCAGCCGCCAGGTATACGATTTTGTAACATGGCTTCAGGGACAGGATTTTTATGAAAACACAACGGTCATCCTCTGCGGAGATCATACCACCATGGCGAAATGGTTTATTGATTCCAAAATTCCACAGGACTATATGCGCAGCACATACCAGGTGATCCTGAATGCTGCAGCAACGCCCGTCCAGACAGAAAACCGACAGTTTACCAATATGGACATGTTTCCAACGACACTGGCAGCACTGGGCTGCGAGATCGAGGGAGAGCGGCTGGGAATTGGTACGAACCTGTTTTCTTCACAGCCGACGTTGCTGGAAGAAGTGGGATATGACCGTATGAACGAAGAACTGGAATATGGTTCAAAATATTATGACGAGCGTTTTATGTATGGAGAAATAGACAGATAACATTGGAATAAATGCCTTGACGAACAAACGTTCACGTGCTATTCTGATATAGCACGAGCAGAACGTTATGAATGAGAATCCTGCCTGGCAGGATTCTTTTTGTTTAGATTGGAGGAACGCATGTCAGAATCAAATAAAAAACAGTTCATCAGAATCCGGGGTGCCAATGAAAATAATCTCAGGAATCTCAGTGTCGATATTCCCCGGGACAAATTCGTAGTTCTGACCGGTCTGAGCGGTTCGGGAAAATCATCACTTGCATTTGACACGATCTATGCGGAAGGACAGAGGCGCTATATGGAGTCCCTGTCATCTTATGCCAGACAGTTTTTGGGACAGATGGAGAAGCCGGATGTGGAAAGCATCGAGGGTCTTCCGCCAGCCATTTCCATTGATCAGAAGTCTACCAACCGGAATCCGCGTTCGACTGTGGGAACGGTGACAGAGATTTACGATTATTTCCGTCTTTTATATGCACGAGTGGGGATTCCCCACTGTCCGAAATGCGGCAGAGAGATTAAAAAACAGACTGTTGACCAGATGGTAGATCAGATTATGACATTGCCTGAGCGCACGAAAATACAGCTTCTTGCACCAGTGGTGAGGGGACGTAAGGGTACACATGCCAAGCTTCTGGAACAGGCGAAAAAAAGCGGTTATGTCCGTGTAGAGATTGATGGGAATGTTTACCAGCTTTCCGAGGAAATCAGTCTGGATAAAAATATCAAGCACAATATTGCAATTATTGTTGACCGTCTTGTGGTGAAGCCGGGGATTGAGAAACGTCTTGCAGATTCTCTGGAATCGGTACTGAATCTGGCTGACGGGCTGGCAGTGGTGGATACCATGGATGGAAATTACCTGAATTTCAGCCAGAGCTTTTCCTGCCCGGACTGCGGCATCAGCATCGATGAGATTGAGCCGAGGAGCTTTTCCTTCAATAATCCTTTCGGCGCCTGCCCGGAGTGCCTGGGCCTGGGCTATAAGATGGAATTTGATATTGATCTGATGGTTCCGGATAAATCTCTGAGTATTTCCCAGGGAGCCATTGCGGTTACAGGCTGGCAGTCCTGCAGGGATAAGGGAAGCTTTACCTATGCAATCCTGTCTGCGCTGGCAAAAGAATACAATTTCAGTCTGGACACACCGTTTGAGGATTATCCAAAGGAAATTCAGGATATCCTGATTTATGGAACGAACGGCCATTCTGTCAAAGTATTTTACAAAGGGCAGAGAGGTGAGGGCGTTTATGATGTGGCATTCCCCGGCCTGATTAAAAATGTGGAGCAGAGGTACCGGGAAACCGGCTCTGACACCATGAAACAGGAATATGAGTCTTTCATGCGCATTACTCCCTGTAAGGCATGTAAAGGACAGAGACTGAAAAAGGAATCTCTGGCCGTTACGGTTGCAGATAAAAATATTTACGAGGTTACAAATTTATCCATTGACAAACTGAAAGTATTTCTGGAAGAAATGAAGCTGTCAGACCAGCAGCTGCTGATCGGAAAGCAGATACTGAAGGAAATAAAGGCGCGTGTCGGATTCCTGGCGGATGTGGGTCTGGATTATCTTTCTCTTTCCCGTGCCACCGGAACGCTGTCCGGCGGAGAGGCACAGAGAATCCGTCTCGCCACACAGATCGGCTCCGGTCTGGTGGGGGTCGCCTATATTCTGGATGAGCCAAGCATCGGGCTTCACCAACGGGACAATGACAAGCTTCTGAAGGCACTGATGCATCTGCGTGATCTGGGAAACAGCCTGATCGTGGTAGAGCATGACGAGGACACCATGCGTGCGGCAGACTGCGTGGTGGATATCGGACCAGGCGCAGGGGAGCATGGAGGACAGCTTGTTGCGATCGGGACTGCAGAGGATCTGATGAAGAATCCGGATTCCATTACCGGTGCATATCTGAGCGGAAAAAAGAAAATTCCGGTGCCGGAGAGCAGAAGGAAACCCACAGGATTTCTCACAATCAAAGGTGCTGCGGAGAATAATCTGAAGCATATCGATGTGGACATTCCACTGGGAGTCATGACCTGTATCACAGGAGTATCCGGATCAGGAAAGAGTTCACTGATCAATGAGATTCTTTACAAAACCCTGGCCAGGGATCTGAACCATGCCCGCACCATACCCGGAAAACACGATGCCATTCTCGGAATCGACCAGCTTGACAAGGTGATCGATATTGATCAGTCACCCATCGGACGTACGCCCAGGTCAAATCCGGCGACTTATACGGGGGTGTTTGACCAGATTCGGGATCTGTTTGCCTCTACAGCAGATGCCAAGGCGAAAGGCTATAAGAAAGGACGATTCAGTTTTAATGTAAAAGGCGGAAGATGTGAGGCATGCAGCGGTGATGGGATTATCAAGATCGAGATGCATTTCCTTCCGGATGTATATGTGCCCTGCGAAGTCTGCAAGGGAAAACGATACAACCGGGAAACTCTGGAAGTGAAATATAAGGATAAGAGTATCTACGATGTGCTGAATATGACGGTGGAGGAGGCACTGCCCTTCTTTGAGAATATTCCGTCCATCCGCAGAAAGATTGAGACCTTATATGATGTGGGTCTTTCCTACATCCGTCTGGGACAGCCGTCCACCACACTGTCAGGCGGCGAAGCACAGCGCATTAAGCTGGCTGCGGAGCTGAGCAAACGCAGCACCGGAAAAACCATTTATATTCTGGACGAACCTACTACCGGCCTTCATTTTGAAGATGTAAGCAAGCTGATCGAGATTCTGAAACGTCTGTCAGAAGGCGGCAACACGGTTGTCGTGATCGAGCATAATCTGGATGTGATCAAGACAGCTGACTACATCATTGATATAGGCCCGGAGGGTGGTGACCGGGGCGGAACGGTAGTAGCACACGGGACTCCGGAGGAAGTGGCTGCAAACCCGGAATCCTACACGGGGCAGTATGTTGCGAAATATTTAAAGAACTAGGGCTTTCCATTTGCAGGATTTTTGTATATAATGAAAAAGTATTGGCGGACAACTGTATAAAAGTCCGCTTTACCTGAAAGAGATACAGAAAGGGGATTTCCATGCCTGCAAGTGATATTGGGATTGACCTTGGCACCAGAAACAGTCTGGTGTATTCCACCGGAAAGGGACTGGTTCTCAGTGAGCCTTCCGTGGTGGTTTATGATAAAGATTCGGAAAAGATAAAAGCAATTGGTGAGGAGGCACGCCAGATGGCAGGCCATGTATCCTCCAATTTGGAAGTGATCTGGCCAATCCGCCAGGGCATCATTGTGGATTATATCGTTCTGGAGAAAATGCTGAAATATTTTGTCTCCAAAGCGATGGGGCGGAGAGCGTTCCGTAAGCCGCGCATCAGTATCTGCATACCCAGCGGAACCACAGAAATTGAAAAAAAGGCTGTGGAAGAAGCCACCTATCAGGCAGGAGCCCGGGAGGTCTTTCTGGTGGAGGAGCCGATCGCTGCGGCAATCGGTGCCGGTGTGGATGTGACGAAGCCTTTTGGAAACCTGATCGTGGATATTGGAGCGGGGACTACGGACGTGGCAGTGATCTCCATGGCCGGAGTGGTGGTCTCCACATCTGTGAAGGTAGCGGGAGATAATTTTAACCAGGCGATTATGAGCTATGTGAGAAAGAACCATAACCTGTTTATTGGAGAAGATGCCGCAGAAAAGATTAAGATTAAGATTGGAACTGCCTGTGAGGAGACCTCTCCCAGAACGATGGAAGTAAAAGGGAGAAATGTGATCACGGGTCTTCCCAAAGTGGTCACTCTGACTTCCGAGGAGATTCGTTCTGCACTGAAAGATGCCACCGGACAGATCGTAGAGGCGATACACGGTGTTCTGGAGAAGACGCCGCCGGAGCTGGCGGCAGACATTGTAGACCGGGGAATTGTCCTGACAGGCGGAGGTGCCATGCTCCACGGGATGGATACTCTGGTGGAACAGAAGACAGGGGTGAGCACCCTGACGGTTCAGGATGCCATGGTAGTGGTGGCTGTTGGAACCGGAAAATATGCGGAGACGATTGCAAGAATGGATGAATAGCAGGGGGTGCTGCATTTTGCAGCGCCTCTTTTGGCTATATAAATACGCGAGGAGATGAGCAGATGAGCGAAACCGTTACCGGATACATAGATCATATCATATTTCGCAATGAAGAGAACGGATATACGGTCATGGTAATGAAAAATACCGGTGTGGAGGAGGAACTGACATGTGTTGGAACCTTTCCGGACATCAGTCAGGGTGTTACCATTGAGGCAGCAGGAAGCTTTACACATCATCCGGTCTATGGAAAACAGTTTCAGATTACATCCTTTGTGGAAAAAATGCCGGAAGACACCGAAGCGATGGAACGCTATCTGGGATCAGGAGCCATAAAGGGAATCGGAGCGGCTCTTGCGGCGCGGATCGTGCGCCGATTCGGAGAAGATACGCTGCGGATCGTGGACGAAGAACCGGAACGTCTGGCGGAAGTAAAAGGAATCAGTGAGAAAAAGGCAAGGGAGATCGCGGCACAGATAACGGAAAAAGCGGATATGCGGCGTGCCATGATCTTTCTGCAGAAATATGGGATTTCCCTGAATCTGGGAGCAAAGATATACCAGAAATACGGACAGTCTGTATATTCGGTTTTGCAGGAAAACCCTTACCGTCTGGCAGAGGACATCTCCGGGGTTGGCTTTAAGATCGCGGATGAGATTGCTTCGAGAATCGGTATTCATGCAGATTCAGATTACAGGATCCAGAGCGGCATGGTGTATACTCTCTTGCAGGCTTCGGGGGAGGGTCATATCTATCTGCCGAAAGAGGAGCTTTTTATCCGCAGTGCAAGGCTGCTGGATGTGGACCCATCCTATATGGAGAAGCACCTGATGGACATGGCTATTGACCGCAAAGTGATCATGAAGGAACGGGAAGGGGAAACACTTGTATATCCGAGCAGGTATTACCAGCTTGAGCTGAATACAGCGCGCATGCTCTGCGAACTGAATATCCGCTGTCCACAGGATAGGGAATTCATGGAACAGAGGATTTCCGGAATTGAGAAAGAAACAGGAACCGTATTGGATGCTATGCAGAAGAAGGCAGTCATGGAGGCTGCCGAAAATGGCCTTTTTATTCTGACCGGAGGTCCGGGAACCGGAAAGACCACCACCATCAATGCCATTATCCGTTTCTTTGAAGGAGAAGGTGCTGTCCTGCGGCTGGCTGCTCCTACCGGGCGCGCTGCAAAACGTATGACAGAGACCACAGGGTATGAAGCACAGACGATCCACAGGCTTCTGGAACTGAACGGAATTCCGGAGGAGGAACGGGAAAATCAGGGCATCCATTTTGACCGGAATGCCCAGAACCCGTTGGAGGCGGATGTGATCATCATTGATGAGATGTCTATGGTGGATATTTTTCTTATGCATTCCCTGCTTCAGGCGGTGACAGCCGGAACAAGGCTGGTACTGGTGGGAGATGAAAATCAGCTGCCCAGTGTAGGACCGGGAAATGTGCTGCGGGATATCATTCACAGTAAAGCTTTCCCAGTGGTGGAACTGACGAAGATTTTCCGTCAGGCTTCCCAGAGCGATATCGTGGTAAATGCGCATAAGATCAATAAAGGGGAGCAGGTATCCATTGACAATAAGAGCCGGGATTTCTTTTTCCTGAAACGATATGACGCGGACATCATCATTCGTGTGGTGATTGCCCTGATCCAGGAAAAACTGCCCCGATATGTGAATGCCAGACCTTTTGAAATCCAGGTGCTTACCCCCATGAGAAAAGGACTTCTTGGAGTGGAACGGTTAAATCAGATTCTGCAGAGATATCTGAATCCGCCGGATGCCGGGAAAAAAGAAAAAGAGCTTGGAGACCGGCTTTTCCGGGAAGGGGATAAGGTCATGCAGGTGAAAAACAATTATCAGCTGGAGTGGGAAGTGCGTGGAAAATACGGGATTCCTGTGGAAAAAGGCATCGGTGTGTTTAACGGTGATACCGGGATACTCAAAGAGATCAACGAATTTTCCGAGACGGCTTCCGTAGAATTTGAAGATGGCCGTTATGCGGAATATTCCTTTAAACAGCTGGAAGAACTGGAGCTCGCCTATGCGATTACGATTCATAAATCCCAGGGATCCGAGTATCCGGCTGTGATTTTGCCCATCCTTTCCGGTCCCAGAATGCTTCTGAACCGTAATCTGCTTTATACTGCAGTTACGAGAGCGAGAAAATGTGTGACTGTGGTGGGAAGTGAGGTAACCTTCGGGGAGATGATCAAAAATGAAAAACAGCAGAAACGTTACAGCTCGCTGGATGAGAGGATTCAGGAACTTTCCTGACATTCTGTATCCCAGATGCTGTCCTTTGTGCCACAGGGTTCTGAAAGATCCTTCCAGACTTGTGTGTCCGCAGTGTGCCAGGGAAATACGGCCTGTTTCCGGCCCAAGGTGTTTCAAATGCGGAAAACCTGTGAGGGAAGAGGAGGAACTCTGTCCGGACTGCAGAAAAGTCCCCAGAGCCTTTGAGCAGGGGCGGGGCATTTTTCTTTATGACGACAGGATGAAGGACTCCCTGATGAAGTACAAATATTTTGGACGGCGGGAGTACGGAAGATTTTATGCAAAAGCCATGTGCCTGTATGCCGGAAAAGAACTGGAGCGCTGGAAACCGGATATCATTGTACCTGTGCCGCTGCACTGGAAAAAGCAGCGGATGCGGGGCTTTAATCAGGCCGCATTTCTGGCAGAACAGATTTCAAAGCAGACAGGGATTCCGGCAGACTGTACTCTCGTAAAGAAAACCAAAAAAACAAAATCACAGAAAAAACTGGATGCAGCCCAGAGAAGAAATAATCTGAAAGAAGCTTTTCAGGTGAGAGAAGAAGTAAACGGGAAAAAAATTCTGGTGGTGGATGACGTTTATACGACGGGAAGTACCATGGATGCTATGGCATCCTGCCTGCGGGATAAAGGGGCCGATAAGGTATGGTTCCTTACCCTGTGTATCGGGCGAAATCAGTGAACAAACTGTCAAAAACGATTCCAAAAAACACTTTTCATGAATGGGGATATATGATACAATCAATCTGTATGAGTATTGGTATTTTCCAAATAGAAGCGTAAGGAGTCATTTATGATAAACGAAGAAAAAGTAAAAATAATGAACCAGCTTGCCATGTATGAAACGAAAGAAGGAAGAAAATACCTTCCGGTCAGCAGGTATTACAGAAGCGATTATATTGGTCTGGCACTGATTAAAAATTTCTTTCTGGTTACAATTGGATATGTTCTGATACTGGCAGCCATTGGTGCATATAATGCAGAATATCTGCTGAATAATGTTCACAAGATGAATCTGGTCAGTCTGGGAGCTGTGGTAGTGGCAGGATATGTGGTCGTACTGGCAGTGTATTCCATCCTGACGTATATTCAGTATACTGTGAAATACCACCGTGCGAAAAAGAGTGTGAAAAATTATTACAGTATGCTGACCAGACTTGAGAAGATATACAGCCGTGAGGAAAAAAAGTCTACAGGACGGGAAATGGCAGGAGGATATAAGAAATGACAGCATTACTTGAATTAAAACAGAAAATCAAGGGCGTATACGGGCAGTATGAGATGTATATTCTGCCGATATTGAAATTTATTCTTGCACTGGTTTATTTCGTATGGATCAATTCCAATATGGGTTATATGAGCCAGCTGAACAATCTTTTCCTCGTATTGATTCTGGCGCTGATCTGTTCGATTCTGCCCTCTGCGGCCATGGTGTATATTGGCTTTGCCATGATACTTCTTCACAGCTATGCCCTTGGCATTGAAGTGGCTGGCGTAATGCTGGTACTGATTCTTCTGATGATGATCTTTTTCCTCAGATTCAGTTCCGGACAGAATATTGTGATGGTGTATACACCTTTATCATTTGCATTTAATATCCCGGCGCTTCTTCCTATTGGAAGCGGCCTTCTTGGAAGTGCTTTGTCTGCAATCCCTGCAGGCTGCGGTGTGATAATGTATTATTTCATCCGGTTTCTTCGTGCACAGTCCGGTATTCTTTCGAATGCGGATACAGAGATTACGGATAAGCTCCAGATCATGGCAGACGGATTGGTACAGAACTGGGGAATGTGGATTACAGTGGTTGCCTTTGTTGCGGTAATCCTTCTGGTGCATCTGATCCGCACACGTTCCTTTGACTACGCGTGGAGAATTGCGATCATTGCAGGCGGAGTTGTCTATGTACTTGTCATGCTGGGCGGAAGTTTCTGCCTGAATGCAACGGTTTCCATGGTTCCGCTTCTGGTCTGCACGGTTGTTGCGGTTCTGGCGGGAATCGTTCTGGAATTTTTTGTTTTCGGTGGAGATTACAGCCGTACCGAGCGGCTTGAGTACGAAGATGATGAGTATATTTACTATGTAAAAGCCGTACCGAAGGCGTCTGTGTCCACTTCTGAGAGAAGTATCAAGAAGATCAACGCAGAGCCGATACGGGAGGAAAAGAAAACAGACGAAAATACAGTGACTTATGCAAATCCTGTTTTTCAGGGAGACGAGAAACCCAGAAGAAAAAAGGCATCTCCACATTCCGGTTCAGCACGTCCGGTACAGAAGCCGGCTGTGAATGATGTGGATTTTGAGAAAAAACTGGAGGAGTCCCTCAGGGATCTGTAAGGTTTTTGTGTCCGCCCCTGCTGCCGCTATGTATACGGAGCGGTTCACAATACGGAAATTTTGAAATATGGAGGGAAGGAGAACACTATGCAGGATATATCAGTTATAGTATCACAGTATCTGTCAAAGCTGTCTTTGCCGGGTATGGGAATTACAGATGTGATAGAGATTGCCCTGATTTCATTTTTTATCTATCAGTTTATGGTCTGGATAAAATTTACACGGGCGTATACATTGCTAAAGGGTATCCTGACCGTAGTGGCATTTATTCTGATCGCCTATATTTTCAAGATGAATACGATCCTCTGGATCGTGAAAAATCTTGCGAGCGTTCTGCTGCTTAGTGTGGTTGTTATCTTCCAGCCGGAACTCCGAAAGGTCCTGGAGCAGCTGGGACAGAAAAAAATCATGGCAGCTATCATTCCTTTTGATACAGGAAAGGAAGTACAGGAACGCTTTACTGATAAAACAGTAAACGAACTTGTAAAAGCATGCTTTGATATGGGTGAGGTGAAAACAGGAGCCCTGATCGTCATCGAACAGGAAAACCGGCTCAGTGAGTATGAGCGTACCGGTATCAATGTGGATGCAGTGATCACCAGTCAGCTCCTGATCAATATCTTTGAGCATAATACACCGCTTCATGACGGAGCGGTACTTATACGGGAAAACCGTATTGTTGCAGCAACCTGTTATCTTCCTCTGTCTGATAATATGGAACTGAGCAAACAGCTGGGCACACGCCACAGAGCTGGTGTTGGCATCAGTGAGGTCAGCGATTCCATTACGATTATTGTTTCTGAGGAAACGGGACAGGTATCCATTGCTCAGAACGGACGACTCACAAGAGGTGTTACAAGTGCAGAGCTTCGTGCAGCTCTTGTAAAGGCTCAGAATAAAAAGGTTGTCAATAACAGCAAACTTCGTCATCTGCTGAAAGGGAGAGTGAAACATGAAGAAGAGAAAGCTGACAGATAACATCCCTTTAAAGATTATGTCGATACTTGTGGGAATCCTGATATGGGTTCTGGTTGTCAATGTGGATAATCCCATTGACCAGAAAAACATTACCATCCAGGGTGACAACGTGGAATTGCTGAATAAGGCATATGTAGACAGTGCCAATATGATGTGCATGCAGGATGATGATCCGGATCCTGTCCGTGTGACGATTACGGCAGAAAGAAAGACTCTGAGCCGTATCACCGCATCGGATATCACGGTTACGGCAGACCTGCAGCAGGCTGTCAGCCTGGATACAGATCCGGTCATGGTACCGATCACAGCATCCTGTCCGGGAATCGCTCCGGGAAATATTAAGGTAACCCCTCAGTATTTAAGTGTTCATCTGGAAGAAAAAGCCACACAGGAATTTCTGGTGAATGTAAATTATGGTGACAGCAAGCCGGGAAAAGGCTATGAGGTTGGAACACAGACTGCCAGCCCGGAGAAAGTAAAGATTACAGGACCCAAGTCTCTGATTAATAAAATAGATAAAGTATATGCTACGGTGAGCGTGGAAGGTAAGACAAAAGATTTCACGGAGGAGGTCAACCTTACCATAACGGACAAGAATCAGGATGCCCTGAGCGGAAGAATGGCTTATCTGACCATAGACAATTCCAAGGTTCTGGTCACCACCAAATTCTGGAAAATTCAGACAGAGGTGAAGATAAGCGGTGAGTACGTAGGTGAGCCGGCAGCCGGATATCGGGTTGACAGTGTAACGACTGTACCGGATACCATCAGTCTGGCAGGAACGGAGCAGGCACTGGAAACACTGAGGCAAAATGACAATACACTCTGGATCGGCGGAGAGAGTATTGATATCTCCGGTGAAAAGAGCGACATTGAAAAGAAGCTGAGTTTAAAGGATGTGCTTCCGGAGGGAACGAAGCTGACCAGCGGAACCAGCGAGGATGTCTGGGTGAAGGTTACGATTTTGCCGGAGGGAAGCCATTCCTATGGACTTCCGTCCAATGAGGTTAAGGTTGAAAATCTGCCGGAAGATCTTCAGCTGGCATTTGGAACAGATAAGATTGAAATCAGGATAAAAGCCGCAGACGGTGAAATCGAGGATTTCAATGTGAACGATGTAAAAGCCACTGTTGACCTGGAAGGTATGACAGTAGGAAGTTTCCAGATTCCGGTGAAAGTAGAGCTCCCGGAAGGATATGAGCTTTTGGATGATGTTTCAGCGGACGTGACACTGTCTGAAATATCAAATGCAGAAGAAAATAATGGATAGGGGTGTGATATTATGGTAAGTCAGAAGGTAACCGTGAAAAACCCGTCAGGTCTTCATCTGCGGCCTGCCGGAATCCTGTGCAAGGAGGCCATGAAATACAAATCTCTGATCACCTTTAATTACAGTGACGGAACAGCAAATGCAAAGAGCGTTCTGAGTGTACTGGGAGCATGTGTGAAGTGCGGGGATGAGATTGAGATTTTTTGTGAAGGTACAGATGAAAAAGAAGCATTGGAAGGTTTGATCACGTCCATTGAGAGCGGATTGGGCGAGTAAAAATCAGGAATCTGTTTAGGAGGAAGAAAATTGAAAAAGAAATTGGTTGCAGTATTGCTGGGAATGTCTCTGATGTTGTCATCTGCCCCGGGAGTCGGAGCAGAAGCAATGGATGGAGGCTTTGCAGCAGAGTTTGATTCGGAAACAGAAGCAACGTCGGAAGCAGTGACCGAGGCACCGGAAGAGACAGCTCAGGAGGAGTCTGCATTTGAAGATGGATTTACTTCCGGTGAGGAAAATGATCATGAAGAAACCAATATCCCGGATATATTTGGCGAAGGGGAAAGCGTGACAGATGGTGCCTCTGAAGCTGCAGACGGGACAGAAGAACAGGAAAAGAAAAACTGCTGGCAATGGGATCGATTGGCAGGCGCTTTCCAATATTATGGAGAAAACGGTGAACCGATGACCATGGAAGAAGTGGAAGCACTGTGGAAGGCTCAGGGCAAATATACGGGCTATTACGAAATTGACAACGAATATTATTGCCTGGACGAAAATGGAATTCCCAGAACGGGCGAAATTACGCTGACGGTAAACGGCATTTCTGCTGCCTACTATTTTGATCCGGCAGTGGATTCCCTGGGGATTTTCGGAAAAATGTTCCGAAATGGATGGCGTTGTTTCAATGACGAAAAGGGCGAGAGATGGGTCTGCTACGACACAGGAGAACAGAATCCTGCGGATATGGGAAAACTCTATGTCCACGGCACAATTGCCACAGAACTGGATAATCTCAAGGGTGGCGACACCTATCTGATTGATAAAAATGGCTACCTGCTTAAGGGAAAAACCATGACAAAGGCAGCAGATGGCTGCTATTATGCTACAGATGCCGCAGGCCGTGTATATAAGGATAAGATTATCACCTATAAGAATAATAAGTATTATTTCGGCTCAGATGGCAAAAAGGTAATCTGGCAGAACAGCTGGCACCGTTGCCCGGGAGCTGGAAACCGTCTTTATTATTTTGGAAAAAAGCCCGGCAGAATCGAAAAGAAGACAGGCTGGCAGAAGATTCCGAGAAGTAACGGAAAGTTCTACGGATGGTTTTACTTTAACAAAAATGGCGATCACTATGTCGATAAGCTTACCTCGAGCGGTTATTATTTTAAACCGGACGGCAGACTTGCCAGTGGTCTTACCGTGATTGGCGGAAAGAGCTATTTCTTTGAGATTTCCACTTCTGAGACACGGAAAGGAAAGATGATAAAGGGTAAGATGTTTACCTACAAGAAGAAGACCTACTATGCATCTGCAAGTGGTGTGCTCCGTGGAAGCGGTTGGCAGAAGATTGACGGCGATTATTACTATTTTAAAGATATGGTTGCCGTAAAAGATACTTTCATCAAAAAAGGTAATACATACGGATATCTTGACAACACTGGAAAATTTACAACGGGATGGGTTGTTGTGGATGATTCCAGAAATCTTGTTCGGTACCTGAATCCGGATAAAAAAGGATTTGTGCAGAATACTTCCAAGTGGATTGACGGAAAACTCTATTATTTTGATAAAGATGGATATCGTATCAACGATCTGACATCCAGATATACAAGCGGATACAGTCTGGAAGTTGACCGTGTCAATGGAGTCATGACCGTGTACGCAGAGGGTGGAACAGTACCGGTAAAATCTATTCGTGTTTCTGTCGGCTTGTCCGGAACACCGACGCCGACCGGAACATATCGCCTTTCAAGAGGAGGAAGATGGCAGAGCCTGATGGGACCATCCTGGGGTCAGTATGCCAGTCATGTGGATGGAGCCGGACAGGGTGGAATCTTTGTTCACTCCATAGCATGCAGCCTGCCTAACAGCTATAACCTGCCTGTAAGTGCATATAATATGCTGGGTAATCCGGCATCACACGGATGCATCCGTACCTGCGTTGCTGATGCAAAATGGGTTTATGAGCACTGCATTGGATCCCAGATCAGAATCTTCGATGGTGCCTATAAGGCACAGGAATCCTTCAAAGGACCACTGGGCCGCAGAGCACTGGAGCCATTAAGAGCACCGAAGAACGGCGGATACTATGACCCTACGGATCCGGCTGTAGTATAAGATGAGAGGGAATATATGAAAAAATGGAGAAACTGGTTGTCAGCGATTTTGCTGACAGCCATTTTTGCAGCAGGGTTTACAGCAGGGCAGTCGACAGTGAAAGCAGAGCCCATGCCATATGACAGAAGCGATAATGTGTCACCGGAGGAACTGGTGCCACGTGTCGGTGCATCCCGCACGACGACGGTCAGCCCCAATGCATGGAAAAAGATAAATGGAATCTGCTACAACGGAAGCGGTAAGGTTATTCCGGGAGCAATTACCAGAGGAATCGATGTCTCTGAGTGGCAGGGAAAGATTGACTGGCAGAAGGTAAAGAATTCCGATGTGGATTTTGCATTTGTACGAATTTCTTACGGAAGCGGTTATCTGGATAAAACTTATGATTACAATATGCAGGAAGCAGAACTGGCAGGCGTTCCGGTAGGAACGTACGTATATAGTCTGGCTACGAGCACTACGATGGCTCTGAAGGAAGCTCAGCTTGCCATTGAGAAGATGAAAGGGAAAAAAGTATCTTATCCGGTGGTGTTTGACCTGGAAGATGCAGGTACCATGGGGAAACTATCAAAATCCATGGTTTCCAAGATTGCGCTCACTTTCTGTGACGAGATCCGAAAAGCCGGGTACACTCCCATGCTTTATATGAATCTGAACTGGTACAACAATCATGTAGACTGGAGCCTTCTGGAAGGATCCGGCCTGGACGTGTGGGTTGCCTCGTTCGGAGACACGATCAATGCTCCGGATAACAGCAAATACACATATACTATCTGGCAGAGCACGGCAGGTGACACGATTCCCGGCATGAATACGACGAAGAAGCTGATTGACGGAATCCCACCCGAAAATAATGTGGATGTAAACTTTGGATTCGTGGATTATACAACGAAAATTGCGCCGCGCTGGGAGCCGAAGGCGGGCTATATTCCATCCACCCAGCCATTATATCCGGATGAAACCGTAAAAAACGGGCTTATTACGGAGAACGGCAAAACCTACTATTATGTGAATGGAACGATGTACACCGGTTGGAGAAAAATCAGCGGGAAATATTATTTTTTCAGTAAAATAGCCGGATATATGCTGAAAAGCAAGCTGGTGAAGGTGGATGGAGGTATTTACTATGTAGATAAGAATGGTGCACGTGTTTCCAATAAGTTTCTTACCAAAAGCAATAAGACCTATTATTTCGGCTCAAACGGGAAGGCATACAAAGGATGGCATACCATTAACGGAAAAAAATACTATTTCTATAAAGGAGAGGGCCCAAATGCCGGTGTCCGCGCGGAAAATATTACGCTGACAAGCTCCACAGGCGTTGTCTCTGTATTTAATAAAAATGGCGTATGTACAAAGCAGTACAGGAAGTAATGGTATTTATGGAAAAAACGAGTAAAAGAAGCAGGCGCCTGAAAGACTACATATATCTGCATTTATCAATCCTTTTGTTTTCGTTCACTTCCGTTTTTACGAAGCTGGCATCCACAGAGTATAATAAAAACGGAATTTATGGATGGAAGCTTTATCTCTTTCTGTTTTTGATGCTTTTGAACTGTTTTGTATATGCTCTGATATGGCAGAAGATTATCAGTCATTTTGAACTGAGTGTGGCCTATGCCAACAAGAGCGTATACCTTATCTGGACACAGGTCTGGGCAGTACTGATCTTCCATGAGGTACTGACAATACAGAATATCATTGGCTTAATGATTGTCCTGGCAGGAGTACTGGTGGTGCAAAAATATGAATAAATATATGCTGTTAATGTTTTTGGGAACATTTTTTACTGCATTTTCCCAGCTGCTCCTGAAGCAAAGTGCAGGAAAGACCTATCGACATCCTATTTTTGAATATCTGAACTGGCGTGTGATCACGGCATATGGAATCTTTGTCGGTGTGCTGCTTTTGAACACTTACGCTTATACACATGTGGATATGAAATATGGCGCTGTCATTGATACGTTCAGTTATGTGTTTGTCATGCTGCTGTCTTATTTCATTCTGAAAGAGAAGTTTACAAAGGGAAAGCTCGCGGGAAATCTTCTGATCATGACAGGGATTTTCATATACACCCTGGGTTAAAACAAAAGAAAGCGCCATGAAATAGTCCTTAGTGTGGGACTGCTTCATGGCGTTTTTTACGTTATCGGAATCTTACTCCGGATATTCTGGGATTTTGTTTTGATATAAAATATTTTCTCCTGCAGGGGAAAGAACTTTTATCTGCTCAAAAATTTCCTGTGTCAGCCGGTCGGCTTCCCTGCGGTCTTTACAGGTAATGTAGTAGCGGGTGACATAGGGATTTTTTCCATGTGAGACAATTTGTTCCCCTTTTTTGTAAAAAGACCAGTATTCCTTTACACCGGGCAGGGCAGAAAGTGCATCTGCTTTTGTCTGATCCTCTACGAGCATGCCATTTTTTCCGTGAAAATACAGAACCGCACAGCAGTTGGAAAAACGGGGAGAATGCTCAAGCAGTCTCTTTGGAATATTGGATTCGTCGTATACGTAGTCCAGGAGGAGATCCTCCATTGCCAGTCCGCTGCAGTATTCCACAAGCTCATGTTCATAGCCGAAAAAACGTCCTGCGATTTCACAAACCGACACCGGACAGCCTGGTTTCCAGAAAAACTGCATGGAAAGTGCACCTGAGTTTTGGTTTGTATAATTGACCACTTTCTGAAGCACTTCCCTCGCTTCGTCTATAACCGAGTCCAGAAGGCGGGATGGATATACATTTCTGGTACTGACCGGAATATCGTGAGTTCCTGTCGGCGTCTTTTCCCGATCCGCAAGACTTAACACCTGTACCTGACCGTCCACAACCCAGGTCATCATGTTAAATTCGTAACCGTCATGATATTCTTCCACCAGAAGTTTCTTGATTTCGGAGGTTTCACACACATAGGAAAACTGTTCCCGGATCTGCTCAGGGGAATCCAGCACCAGTACTCCACGGGATCCGTATTTATCCAAAGGTTTTACCACCACAGGAAAAGAAAAGTCTTTTAACGCACTGTCCGGGAAATCCGGGGAAATCATGGTAAAGCGCGGGGTAGCAATCCCAAGTTCAAGGAGCATTTCCTTCATTTTATACTTATTTCGGTAAAGCTCCAGCTTTTCCGGAGAAAAATAGCATTTCAGCCCTGCTTCTGCAGCAATTTTTACCATGCATTCAAAAAGATAATCGGAAAAAGAGGTAATGATACCATCCACCTGTTCTCTGCGGCAAAGCCCGGCAATTTCGGAAATATTCCCGGGCGGAATGTCATAGGATTTGTCAGCATGGGCTTTTCCTTCGCTGTCACGGTAGCCATCCACCACAATGGTATAATATCCCCGGGCTTTGGCTGTCTCGATCAGTTGCACGAACTCTCTCAGAGAACCCAGAATCAAAAGTCTTTTTTTCATAAAACGTCTCCTGTTTCCTGTAAATGCTGCAAAAGAATGTGAGCCATATATTCCATATCCTCCGGCTGATACCTCTGGTCCACAGGAAGAGGCATGATATGGGAGGCAAGATCCCACTCCG
This sequence comes from Blautia sp., assembly GCA_022764275.1. Lineage (GTDB taxonomy): Bacteria > Bacillota > Clostridia > Lachnospirales > Lachnospiraceae > Blautia_A. The sequence goes on from JALERH010000028.1 coordinate 34,824, forward strand.
TACAATCCGAAGGACACTGAGAAATCACATTATTCCAGTAAGTGGGAACAAATATTTTCTCAGCAGACAGCTTTTTCTTCAGCACAGCAGCCTGTTTTGTATAAAAAGGATATACAAACGGCACCTGAGGCATGGAAAAAGTCATTCCGTTCTGTGCGGACAGCAGGCTGTCCAGGACTTTATAATTGGTTACACGGCGTCTGGCTGCAGTTTCATAGTCAATCCCTCGCAGGAGATTCTCCGTCAGGGCAGACATTCTTTTGACAGGTTCCTTGTAAAAATCATGGGCTGTATCCAGCATGTCCTGGTAATGATCAGATGCACTGTGCTCATAACGCCCCAGAATATGGGACATACGTGACGAAGAACTGTCCTTGGGCAGACTCTCATAGCTGTCCGGTATTTGCGGAAGATACAGATAAGAACCGTCCGGAAGACCGAAAAATTTGCGGCAGGAGTAAAGCGTCGGAATCCCTTCCACAGGTCTCTGGAAAAAGTCATGCGTGTGATCCACGAGAATGTTTCCATATTTTTTCTTCAGAGAGATTATTTTTTCTTCTGTCAGCTGGCCGTAATAATTGATCAGATATACGTAAGAACCAGGCTGGGGTACAAACGAATCGGATGGCAGAAAATCCCGGGCAACCGGGTACCATTTCACAGTACCATCCCAGGATTCACAGACCGAAGTCACAGAGTCGCAGATGAAACGGGGAAGATATAAAACCTTTACCGAAAGCTCCTCCAGCGCATACAAAAGAGCCGTGCGTCCCAGGTTCAGCCGGAGCAGGCTCTTGTGATATTCTTTTCCGTTTAAAGTTTCCATTTGGAAATAACCGCCGATTTCTTTCATTGATTTGTATCCCTCTCTTCGAAAGAGTCCTCCACTTCTGCCCTGCGGACTACATAATGAGGCATTTTCTTTGCCTCATCCAGTACATGCATCAGGTATTGGCCGAGGATACCAATGCCCAGCAGGATAAGTCCGTTATAGGCCAGAATCAGCAGCACAATGGTGGTAAAGCCCTCCACTGAGACGCCAAGGAAAAAATACCGGAACAGATAATAAAGTCCCAGGCAGATGCTGATGACAAAACTTATAATTCCAATATCGCGAACCACGATCAGAGGGAGAGAGGAATTCGTGGTAATGTCGTAAATCAGATCTTTTACAAGACGACGGAAGGTGTAGCCGCTGCGGCCGAATTTCCGGGAATCATGCTGAACTTCTACATTAATAATACGATTGGAAGTCTGTACCAGAAGATTCCCAATCTGTGGAAGATGAATGGTGCTGCTCATGATGGAATCCATAATAAAACGCCGCATCAGCCGGAAGCTGGTGATTTCCAGATTGGGATCCTTATGCAGCATTTTGGATGTGGCATATACGGAAAGGCGGGTCCCCAGTTTCCGGATAAGATTGTGGTGGCGGTTGGCATATTTCGCAATGATCACATCCACATCATCCCGTTCGTTCATCACCTGAATCAGTTTTGGGATTTCTTCCGGCGGATGCTGCAGATCGTCATCCATAGTGATGACAAAATCTCCCTTTACATAAGAAAAGCCGCAGAGAAGTGCGGGGTGCTGTCCGAAGTTTTTGGCAAGCTGTATGGCTTTTACACGGGAATCCCGGTTATGTAAACGCTCCATAACGGAAAAGGAATTGTCCCGGGAGCTGTCGTCTACCAGAATCAATTCAAAGTCCTCGTGGACAGTTTCTTCAAAAACTGTTTTCAGGCGGGTATATAATTCTTCCAGCGTATGCTCGGAGTTGTACACAGGAACCACGATGGAATATAAACTCATCCTTTGTTTCCTCCTTATTAAAAACTGGTGTTATTATATCATCCGGAAGTGTATGTGTAAATAGATGGCGGGAAAATCGAATTCACAAGATTTCATTGACGGCATATTGTATATATGATACTATAAAATTCAACTCTTTGCACTGCATATAAATCTACAGTACAAACTGAGCAGACCAATGGCATTCTGCCATGGAGTCGGGCCATAATAGCGGCAGTGGTTTCTTCATCCACGGGACAGTAGTTACTAATACTGATCCGTGGTTTTTTATACTCATTTTTATGTTTCTTATAACAATTCACGGATCCGTTAGTGCCATCGAGTTATCTTAATATTTTAATTTGGGGGGTAACTGATATGAAAGAAAACCGAAACATGGCAGAAAAAAATCAAGTAACAGACAATCAATTTCAAAAGATTGTAAACAAAGTATCTTTGATCACAATTATTCTGAATGCACTGCTCTCCGTTTTTAAGCTCTTTGCAGGAATTTTCGCTCATTCGACTGCAATGATCAGCGATGCAGTCCACTCCGCTTCTGATGTGTTCAGTACAATAATCGTCATAATAGGCGTAGGAATTTCCACCCGGGATGCGGACAGGGAGCATCCATACGGTCATGAGCGAATGGAGTGCGTTGCCGCCATTCTTTTGTCCACGGTGTTGTTTTTCACAGGCTTGGGAATCGGGATTCAGGCACTTGGCGACATCATGCAGGGAAATTATGAAAGCCTGGAAATGCCTGGAATATTGGCACTTATCGCGGCTGTGGTATCAATTGTCACAAAAGAAGGAATGTACTGGTATACGCGGTATTATGCAAAAAAAATCGATTCATCCGCGTTGATGGCGGATGCATGGCATCACCGTTCGGATGCTTTTTCTTCTATTGGCGCACTGATTGGCATCGCAGGTTCAAGATTGGGTTTCCCTGTCATGGATGCGGCAGCCAGCCTGGTCATTTTTGTGTTTATTGTAAAAGCTGCTTTTGATATCTTTAAGGATGCCCTGAATAAAATGGTAGACCATTCCGGAGATGAAAAAACGGAAAAAGAAATCTATAACTGCGTTATGAGGCATGAGGATGTGCGGGGAATCGATTTGCTCCGGAGCCGTATTTTTGGCAACAAGATTTATGTGGATCTGGAAATTGAAGTGAATGCATCATACACTTTGGAGAGAGCGCATGAGATTGCGGAAGAAGTACATGAAGAAATTGAGAGAAACTTTCCGAAAGTAAAACATGTGATGATACATGTGAATCCTGCAAAGTAAAGGAGAAGAATATGAGAAACATTATATTTCTGGGATTGATCAGCTTTTTTATGGACATCAGCTCCGAAATGGTATATCCGATCATTCCCTTGCCTTTGCTGCGAAGGCGGTGTCTTTTGCCATGATTTTCATTTTATATGGAATTTTTACAGCTATGACAGCCGGTGTGGAACGTGCTCTGATCGCAGAAATTGCACCTGGCAGGCTAAAAGGTACCATGCTGGGGCTGCATTCTACGATTGCCGGAATCGCGTTACTGCCAGCCAGTGTCATCTGCGGCTTTTTATGGGAGTCCTTTGGAAGCGCCGTTCCGTTTATTATCGGCGCTTCCATGTCTGCTGTTGCTGCAATTTTACTAATCCTTTTTTTCACACACCAGATAGATAAGATCTGCTCATTTGCGGGCGAAAATAAATTAAGGATTGAATTTACCACATAATTGTGAGAGAATGAAAGAATGTAAAATGATAGTATAACAGAAGGTTATTTTTGCGGTTTGGGAAAAGGAAATGTCATTGGGAGATTTTTCCTGCCGGGGTCTATACAAATTTTTTTCTTTCTGAGAGCCCATTTTACACATAAATCCAGAAAAAATGACAACTATAATGTTCAAATTTTCTCTGTACAGAAAAATTTTCTCCTGAGACCCCGCTTTTTAAGATTTTCGGGGTCTGGGCAAACATTTTTTCCGTATAGATACCTTTGGCTTGTAAAATTCTTGATTTTCACCTAAATTTCCTGGAAAAGTGGCTCTGAGCACGGAATTTTTCTGTATGGACCCCGCAAGAAGGATAATTCCAGATTCGGTTTACCGATTTGCCCAAAGTTCAGAAAAAACCTGGCGGGATTGTGGCTGCTTCTTATAGCAAAACAATCTGTAAAACATTTTTGATGCCAAAAACAGAATTATAGATATGGAGTTTAACAGGAAAACGATGTCAGATGAAATGAGACCTCGCATTCCGTTTAATAAGCCCGCCTTTGTGGGGACGGAATTACAATATATCAAAGACGCAGTGGACAGGGGAATGCTTTGTGGAGATGGAGAGTATACGAAAAAATGCTCGTCCTGGATGCAGAAGCATTTTGATGTGAGTCAGGTGTTTCTCACCACATCCTGCACACATGCGTTGGAAATGGCGGCTTATCTTTCGGATATAAAGCCGGGAGATGAAGTGATCATGCCATCCTTTACCTTTGTGTCCACAGCGGATGCCTTTGTGCTATGGGGAGCGAAAATTGTTTTTGTGGATATTCGCCCGGATACCATGAATATAGATGAAAATTTGATTGAGGACGCCATCACCCCCAGGACAAAGGCCATAGTCCCGGTCCATTATGCGGGAGTGGGCTGTGAGATGGATACCATTATGGAAATCGCCCGCAGGCACGGACTGAAAGTGGTGGAGGATGCTGCCCAGGGTGTCAATGCCTTTTACAAAGGCAGGGCACTGGGAACGATCGGGGACTTCGGGTGCTACAGCTTTCACGAGACAAAGAATTATACCATGGGAGAAGGCGGTGCACTGGTATTCCAGGATGATGCTTATCAGGAAAGGGCGGAGATTCTTCGGGAAAAAGGAACAGACCGCAGTAAGTTTTTCCGCGGGCAGGTAGACAAATACCGCTGGATTGACTATGGCTCCTCGTATCTCCCCAGTGAGATGAACGCGGCCTATCTTTACGCCCAGCTTGAAAAGAGTGAGGAAATCAACCGTAAACGCCGGAAGATATACGATTTTTACCATGAGAATCTGAAGCCTCTGGAAGAGAAGGGATACATCAAACGTCCATTCGTGCCAGAGGAGGCGGAGCATAATGCACATATGTATTATCTGAAGGTAAAAGATCTGGAGACCAGGACACGGCTGATTTCTTATTTAAGGGAACATAAAATTTACAGTGCATTCCACTATATCCCGCTGCACAGTTCTCCGGCAGGACAGAAATTCGGTCGTTTTCACGGAGAGGACAGGTACACCACGAAGGAAAGTGAGCGGCTGCTCAGACTTCCCATGTTTTACAACCTTTCCATGGAGGATGTGGAATACATTACGGATACAATACTTGCGTTTGATTTTTAAATCAGTTCATCCGAACATACAGGAGGAAGGAAGCATTGATAATAAAAAGAAAATATGTGAGCCCCATTATGACGGTTATCCTGTCCGTGCTGCTGGTGGGAAATATGTCTGTTCAGGCAGCTGGGGTGGTGAGTAACGGAACCATGGGGCAGGTTACCTCAGATGCGTCTCTGCCGGCGCCTCCGGATACTTTTTCGGAGACAGCTGTTCTGATGGATGCGGATACCGGAAAGGTCCTTTATGGAAAAGGGGAAAATGACATTCGTTATCCGGCCAGTATCACAAAGCTGATGACGCTGCTTCTGGCAGTGGAAAATGCTTCACTGGAGGATCAGGTGACCTTTACTGAGACCGGTGTGAGGGAAGTGACCCCGGACAGCGGAAACATCGGCATGCAGGTGGGCGAGGTGATGTCCATGGAATCCTGCCTTTACGCCGCCATTATTCAGTCCGCAAATGAGGTTTCCACTCAGATTGCAGAGTATGTGGGCGGAACGGAGGAGCATTTCATCGAGATGATGAACCAGAAGGCGCAGGAACTGGGATGCAAAAATACTCATTTTGTAAATGCCAACGGAATGCCGGATGAGAACCACTATTCCACTGCATATGACATGGCTCTGATCATGCAGGCTGGTCTGAAAAATGAAACCTTCCGGGAAATCATCCGTACACCGAGTTATACGATCCCGGCTACCAATATGAGCAAGAAGCGCAAGCTTCACACACATCTGCCTCTGCTGGCGGAGGAATCGGCCTTTTATTACGAAGGCTGCCTTGGAGGAAAGACAGGACTTACCACTGCGGCACAAAATACCATGGTGGTGGCAGCTCAGAGGGACGGCAGCACATATATTGTGGTGACCATGCGGGACGCCGAACTCAGCAAAAACTGTACGGACAGCATCAACCTTCTGGATTATGCGTTCAATAATGTGCAGAAGGCTCCCGAACCTAGCCCGACCCCTGAGCCAACGTCTGCACCGGGTCCTGAGCCGGAAAAGTTTCAGGAGACAGAACCGGCATCTGCGATTACAGAATCGCCTGCAGAGATGGAGCAGCCCCAGTCACAGAAAACAGGTTCTCTTGCCGAATACAGAGACATTTTGCTGATCATCATGGCAGGAATGGTTGTGATCCTGCTCATTCTATGCATCGCACTTGCAGGAAAGAAGCGCAGAAAGCGCAGAAGATAAAAAAAGGAGAAGAAAAATGGGAAAAATTAAAGTAACAAACTGTGGAGACATTGAAGGATTAAAGGTGATTGAGCCGACTGTTTTCGGGGATTCCAGAGGATATTTTATGGAAACCTATAATTACAATGATTTTAAGGAAGCGGGAATTGACGTGGAATTTGTCCAGGACAACCAGTCCTGTTCCAGGTACGGTGTTCTGAGAGGCCTTCATTTTCAGATCAATTACCCGCAGGACAAGCTTGTCCGTGTGGTAAACGGCGAGGTGTTTGACGTTGCTGTGGATTTGAGAGAAGGCTCCAAAACCTACGGAAAATGGTTTGGCGTGCTTCTTTCTGCAGAAAATAAAAAACAGTTCTTTATTCCAAAGGGATTTGCACACGGCTTTCTGGTACTGTCCGAGACCGCGGAGTTTACCTATAAATGTTCTGACTTCTATCATCCAAACGACGAGGGCGGCCTGATCTGGAATGATCCGGATATCGGGGTGGAGTGGCCGATTCCGGAAGGAATGGAGCTGATCTTCTCTGACAAGGATCAGAAATGGGGAAGCTTTAAGGAATTCCGAAGATAGGAGAATGCTATGCTGAAAACGATTCTGGCTCTTCCGGCGGATGTTTACAAAAACCGCCGGATGGTCATGAAACTGGCCAAAAATGATTTTAAGACCCGATATGCCGGTTCCTATTTCGGAACCTTCTGGGCTTTTGTTCAGCCGATTGTTACCATTCTGGTGTACTGGTTTGTATTTTCCGTGGGCTTTCGTTCCAATACGGACAGCGTGGGAGTGCCTTTTGTGCTCTATCTGGTTGCGGGAATCGTTCCGTGGTTCTTCTTTCAGGATTCCCTGATCGGAGGGACGAATTCCCTTATTGAATATAATTATCTCGTAAAGAAAGTCGTCTTTAATATCAGTGTTCTTCCGGTTGTGAAGATAATTTCTGCCATATTTGTACACGGCTTTTTTGTGTTGTTTACGATTATTCTGTATATGTGTTACGGAAGATTTCCGGATCTCTATTATCTGCAGCTCATTTATTACAGTTTTTGCGTATTTGTGCTGGTACTGGGAGTCTGTTATGCTACCTGCTCCATTGTGATCTTTTTCCGGGATCTGACCCAGATGATCAACATTGGCCTTCAGGTGGGAGTATGGCTCACTCCAATTATGTGGGTGGCAGAGGATGCCCTGAAAGGACATGCTCTTCTGCAGAAGATTCTGCAGTTAAATCCCATGTATTATATTGTGTCCGGATATCGGGATTCCCTGATCATGAAACGCTGGTTTTTTGAACGTCCTTTGTGGACCCTTTATTTCTGGCTGTTTGCCATTGGCTGTTTCCTTCTTGGAAACTGGATATTCCGGCGTCTTCGTGTTCATTTTGCCGATGTACTGTAAGAGGAGAGAAAGGAAACAACGTGGAAAGTAAAAATGCCATTGAAGTAAAACATTTATCAAAAATGTATAAGCTCTACGACAAGCCCTCTGACCGACTGAAAGAGTCTCTGGGCCTGACCCGTAAAAAGCGTTATCGGGAGCATTATGCACTGCGGGATATCAACTTTAATATTCACGAGGGAGAATGCGTGGGAATCATCGGAACCAATGGATCTGGAAAATCCACCATTCTGAAAATCATAACCGGAGTTCTGGCACCTACAGAAGGGGAGGTAAAAGTTAACGGACGTATTTCCGCTCTGCTGGAGCTGGGTGCAGGATTTAATATGGAATATTCCGGACTGGAAAACGTGTATCTGAACGGTACCATGATCGGTTTTTCAGAAGAGGAGATCGACGCAAGACTGGATGATATCCTTGCCTTTGCGGACATCGGTGACTATATCCATCAGCCGGTTAAAATGTATTCCAGCGGTATGTTTGTCCGGCTTGCCTTTGCGGTTGCCATTAACATTGACCCGGAAATCCTGATCGTGGATGAGGCGTTGTCCGTGGGAGACGTCTTTTTTCAGGCAAAATGCTATCACAAATTTGAAGAATTTAAACAGCAGGGAAAGACAATCCTGTTCGTAAGCCATGATCTGGGAAGCGTGTCCAAATACTGTGACCGGGTGATTCTGCTGAATCAGGGTGTCATGCTGGATGAAGGCACACCCAAGGCCATGGTGGATATGTACAAGCAGCTTCTGGTTCACCAGGATCCTGTGAAACAGGCTGAAGGAGAGGACAAAAAGCCGGAGGAAAACTGGAGGGAAGGCTTCCAGGTGAACCCCAATACTCTGGAATACGGGGAAAAACAGGCGGAAATCAAGGATTTTGTCGTGCTGGATGACAAAGGACGTCAGACCAATACCATTGAAAAGGGAAGCACTTTCCGAATCAAGATGAAGATACACTTTAACGAAGATATCCAGCAGCCCATTATGGCATACACCTTTAAAAATATACAGGGAACGGAGATTACCGGAACCAATACCATGTACGAAGGTGTCACTGTGGAGCATCCGGATGCTGGCAGAGAGTGTGTGGTGACCTTTGAACAGAGGATGGATCTTCAGGGTGGGGAATATCTTCTGTCCTTTGGATGTACCGGATACAAAGACGGAGATTTTGCTGTATTTCACCGCCTTTATGACGCATGTAACATTACAGTTGTCTCTTCCAAAAATACGGTGGGCTTTTACGATATGAATTCCAGCGTATCCGTGGAAGAATAAAAGGAGATTTCCATGCAGGAAAAAATAGGAAATGTTGTTTTGGATTATGAATATTATCCCGGAGAAGATCTGTACAGCGACGGACCGGTGGAGGAGGAGCTTCTTGAGATTGCGAAAAGTCATAAGGAAGAGGAACTGAACCAGGTAATTGCGCAGAAGAACAGCTGGCCGGTGCTTTACCATTTTTCCCATATCCGCCAGAACATTCTGGAATGGATCCCCATGACAAAAAAAGATAAGGTTCTGGAAATAGGGTCAGGCTGCGGTGCCATCACCGGTGCACTTGCCAGAAAAGCAGGCAGCGTGACCTGTATCGAGCTGTCAAAAATGCGCAGTACCATCAATGCATACCGCAACCGGGATTACGAAAATGTAAAGATCATGGTAGGAAATTTCCAGGATATTGAAAAAAATCTGGAAGAGAAATTTGATTATATCACCCTGATCGGGGTGTTTGAATATTCGGAGGGGTATATTGGTACTCGCGAGCCCTATGTAGAAATGTTGAAAAGAATCTCCGCACATCTGGCACCCGGTGGAAAACTGGTGATTGCCATTGAAAACCGCCTGGGCCTGAAATACTGGGCAGGATGTACAGAGGACCATGTGGGGAAATTCTTTGAAGGACTGGAAGGGTATCCCGGGACGAAAGGCGTCAAAACCTTTTCCAGGAAAGAACTGCAGAACCTGATTGACCAGGCAGGAAAGTTTCATACTGCCTTTTATTATCCCTATCCGGATTATAAATTCCCAATGACGATTTATTCAGATAAGAGACTGCCGAAAAAAGGTGAACTGAGGGATAACTTCTGCAACTTTGACCGTGCCAGAATGCAGCTTTTTGATGAGCCAAAGGTGTATGATTCCCTGGTGGATGCAGGACTGTTTCCTGAATTTTCCAATTCTTTTCTGGTTCTGGTAGAAAAGGAGGAAGTGTGATGGACGAAATCCTTTACAGCAAATATTCTAATGAGAGAAGCCGAAGCTTTGCCATCCGCACTGACATTCTGGAGGGAAAAGCCGGGTATTATGTAGAGAAAAAAGCCCTTTATCCGGAAGGAAAGGCTCATGTAGACGAAATTTACCGCTGGTATGAAAAGCTGACCGGGATTTATCAGGAGATTGGCTTTGCCTGCAACCGTTGTGAAAAGACAGAAGATGGCGTCCGTCTGGAATACCTGGAAGGACAGACGCTGGAAGAATTTCTGGATGGACTTTTGGAAAAGGGCTGCGTGGAAGAGGCAAAAGAACGGCTGATGTCATATCTGGAACAGGTCCGCACGCTGTATGACAAAGAGCTGTTTCAGGTAACGGAACATTTTGAAAAGGTTTTTGGCAGGGAAAAGGCTCCAGAAGGAATGACCTGCGCAGAAATCACCAATATTGATATGGTGTGTGAAAATGTGGTGCTGACTGCGCCGCCAACTGTCCTGGACTACGAATGGACCTTTGATTTTCCGGTACCCTGTCAGTTCGTGCTGTACCGGATCATTCACTATTATATCGCCACCCACAGCGCCCGTGAAATTCTAAGCGAAGAAGCGTTTTGTGAGGCATTTTGCATCACCCGGGAGATGAGGGAATATTTTGACCGGATGGAGAGCCATTTTCAGGAATACCTTACACAGGGGCACATCCCCATGAGAGAAATGTTTGCATCCATGACACCTGGCGTGGGAAACGAGCAGATGGTGACAGGAGAGCAGCTTCAGATATTCTTTATGACAGACGGAGGATATCAGCCGGAGAATTCGGTAAGTTATCCCATTATGGACAATCATGTTTCCTGTACCGTGAAGCTGCCGGAGGGATGCCCCATGCTGCGCATCGACCCGGGCAATCATCCCTGTGCGGTTTATCTGGAAAAGGTTCTTTTTGACGGGCAGAAGGCTTCTCTTAAGGATGCTGTGGTTCCGGAAGGTGTGATTACCGGAAAATGGGCATACCTTGCCAAAAGTGACCCGAATATCGTAAATCTTCCTGTTCCGGAAGGGGCAAAGGAGTTTCAGGTCTCTCTCCGGGTTTATCCGGGGACAAAGGAGCTGGTTGCTGCAGCCTGTGATACCGGAAAGGAAAATAAGGTGCTCCGCGCACGAATTTCCAAGGTGCCCAAAGCAGTCTGGAACATGAGAAACACAAAGGTCTGGAAGCTGTATAAAAAGTGCCGCAGCAAGGCGGAGAGGAAATAAGAAATGGATGACCATGTTGTGATTTTGGATAGCTGCCATTACAGCGTGAAGGATAACGGAACCTGCATCCTGACGGGGTGGATGTTTACAGAGGAGGAAGAGCCCTTTGTACAGGTGAGGGCGGACCATATCCCTTTGGAATGCCGGATGAAGCGTGTCCCCAGACCGGATGTCCTTGCTGCAAGGAAAGATTTGGATTTTCCCGATGAGAATGCAGGATTTGAGGTGCGGATTCCCAATATGGAGCAGATTTTTTCCCTGGCAAAAACCTTCCGGGCACGTATTATCTGCGGCAGAGAGAGCTATCCCCTGATTCAGAAGGCGATGGCACAGGTACGGGAGGAATATTATGCCGATACTCTGAGACTCTTCATGGAATGTGTGGAAAAAAGAAGGGACAAGGTATATCTCCAGGGGTGCTGTATCAATACGGCCGGAGAACTTCAGATACAGGTTCTGGACGGGGAGGGAAGACAGCAGGACGGTGTTTTGGTCACTCCCATACGGAGAGCGGATCTTCCGGAGGCGTTTGGTGTGGAACTGTCCCAGTGCCATGGTTTTGCCATTGAGATTCCCCGGGAAAAGATTAAAAGCAGATCCATACATCTGGTGCTGTCCAACTGCGTCACAGAAAAAAGGGAAGCCGTCCTCATGGGAAAATTTGACCGGGAGAATACCCGCCTTGGACGGATGATAAAGGCTATGGGACCGGAAAATAAAGAGAAAAACCGTGCCATGGTGAAAAAAATGGGCATTCGCGGATTCGTAGATTATCTGCGGGAAGAAACCGGCTCTTTCACAGATACCTACAGCTATTATGAGAAAAAACACAGAGCAGCCCCAAAAGAACTGAGACGTCAGGCAAAAGAAAGTTTTCCGGGCGGACCGAAGTTTTCCATTGTGGTGCCTCTTTACCACACTCCCCAGGACTACCTGAAGCAGCTGATCGACTCTGTCATTGCACAGAGCTACGGAAACTGGCAGCTCTGCCTGGCAGACGGAAGTGCAGATACTTCCCTGGAGAAATTCATCAACGATCATTATAAAGGGGAGAATCGGATTTCCTGCCATCATCTGGAGAAAAATCTGGGAATCTCGGAAAATACAAACGCCGCCATTGCCATGGCAGAGGGAGATTATATCGCTTTTGCGGATCACGATGATCTGCTGACGCCGGATGCCCTGTATCATATAGCACGCACCTGTCAGGAATACCCGGATACAGAGCTGATTTATTCAGACGAAGACCTGATCGATGAAAAGGGAAATCCTGTGTATCCTCATTTCAAACCGGATTTTAACCTGGATTATCTCCGGTGTATCAATTATATCTGCCACCTTACCGTGGTAAAAAAATCTCTGCTTGAGCGTACCGGACTTTTAAGAAAGGAATTTGACGGAGCACAGGATTACGATTTTATCCTGCGGTGTGTGGAACAGACGGAAAAAATACGCCATATTCCGAGAGTACTGTATCACTGGAGGAGCCATGAAGGCTCCACGGCCGGCAATCAGGAGGAAAAAACCTATGCCATAGAGGCTGGAAGGAAAGCACTGCAGGAGCATTATGAGCGGCTGGGAATAGAGGCGGAGACCGAATTCACAGGAATGTTCATTGTGTACCGTACGAAGTTCAAAGTGCAGGGGAATCCCCTGGTTTCCATCCTGATCCCCAATAAGGATCACTGGAAGGACCTGGAGAAATGTATCACCTCGATACAGGAAAAAAGCACCTGGAAAAATGTGGAGATTGTGGTGATCGAGAATAACAGTGTGGAAGCAGAGACCTTTACATTTTATGAAAGCCTTAAGAAGCGGTATACCAATGTAAAAGTCGTGACTTATGAGGGAGAGTTTAATTATTCGGCCATCAATAATTTGGGGGCTTCTCATGCAAAGGGGGATTATTTTCTGCTTCTGAACAATGATACAGAAGTGATCTCTCCGGACTGGCTGGAACGAATGCTGGGCTACTGCCAGAGAGAGGACGTGGCCATTACAGGTGCCAGACTGTATTATCCTGACAACACGGTGCAGCATGCCGGCGTGGTAGTGGGAATGGGTGGCTTTGCAGGACATATTCTGACTGGATTTGGAAAGGATCATTCCGGATATATGGGACGCCTGCGGGCAGCTCAGGACATCAGCGCTGTGACAGGTGCCTGCCTGATGGTAAAGCGCAGTGTTTTTGAAGAGCTGAACGGACTGGACGAAAAGTTTGCGGTGGCTTTAAATGACGTGGATTTCTGCCTGCGGGCCAGAGCCCTTGGAAAACTTGTGGTGTATGTGCCGGAAGCAGAGCTTTACCATTATGAATCGAAATCAAGGGGGCTGGAGCAGACGCCGGAAAAAAAGGAGCGCTTCCAGCGTGAAATCGATCTTTTCCGGGAACGCTATGAAAAGCTTTTGAAAGCAGGAGACCCTTATTATAATCCCAATCTCAGCCTGGTTCAGGGAGACTGTTCCCTGCGTCTGGCTTATGAGACTGTGAAAGGAAATGAAAAATGAATCAGCAATTACTGATAGTAGAAAAAGAACGTTTTTTTCTGAATGACGGATGTAAATATCTGATCTGCGGAATCATTCCGGATAAATATACGGTGGAGGCGTATCTGGACGGACAGAAGGCTTTGGTTTCCATGGAACGGATCATCGCAAAAACAGCGGTGGAGCGTTTTAAGGACGAGGAACTGATGGGCGGTATCCGGGTGGAAGTGCTGGTGACACTGCCTGAAAACCTGGAGAAATACAAAAATCTGGACGTCTTTGCTGTTTTGGAAGGAGACCGCCAGAAGTGGTTCCATGTGAAGGTGCATGATCTTCTTTGCCGTCGCGGAAAGCCGCAGTATTTTCTGGAAGAAGAACGGGTGATCCGCAAAGAGAAAAAACTGGTTCTTCAGGGGTGGGCTGCCGCTGAGACTCCGGTGCAGATACGGCTTTTTGACGAGAAAAAACAGCCGCTTGATGTGCAGATCCGTCGGAACAGCCGCATGGATGTGACAGAAATGTTCCGGGAATGTCCTGTGGAAAAGAATTGTGGCTTTTACGCTGAGGTGGAGCCGGTGAAAGGGCGGTATCTGTATCTCGTAATGCGTGACAGAAATGGCGCAAAATCCGTTTATAAGGTTGGAATTGGCCCCGGGGAAGTCCTCCTGGGAAAGGCCTCCAGATACCGGAAAAAGGGAATGGACTATCTCAAAGCGCACGGTGCGAAAGCCCTGACTCAGAAGGTAATCCACAAGCTTACGGACGTTTCCATGAGACCGATGGAATATTCGGAATGGCTGCCAAAGCATCTGCCCACAAAGTCGGAGCTGGAGAAACAGAGAAAGACAAAATTTTTAAATGGTCCAAAATTCAGCATCGTGGTACCCCTTTATAAGACCGGCGAAGAGTATCTGAAGGCCCTGATCGAATCTGTGCAGGCCCAGACCTATACAAACTGGGAGCTTTGCCTGTCCGATGGAAGCGGAGAAAATTCTCCCATCCGGGAACTTCTGGAGAAATATGAACAGCAGGATGCGAGAATCCGGGTCGTCTATCATGAAGCACCTCTTCGCATTGCGGAAAATACCAACGAAGCCATCCGAATTGCGGCTGGAGATTTTATTGCATTTGCGGATCACGATGATGTGCTGACACCTAACGCTCTGTATGAGTGCGCAAAGGCGCTGGAGGAGCATCCACAGACAGAGGTCCTTTATACGGACGAAGATAAAATGTCCATCCATGGAAATAAATTTTTCCAGCCGAATTTCAAACCGGATTTTAACCTGGATCTACTCTGTACAGTGAATTATATCTGTCATCTGTTTGTGGCAAAGCGAGAACTGCTGGATAAAGTGGGAGTGCTGCGCGCAGAATTTGACGGTGCACAGGACTATGATCTGATCCTTCGCTGTGTGGAGGCTACGGAGAGAATTTATCATATCCCGAAGATTCTTTATCACTGGAGAAGCCATGAGGACTCTACGGCAGAGAATCCGGAAAGCAAAATGTACGCTTTTGATGCAGGCGAGCGTGCCGTTCAGGCGCACTTTGACCGGATCGGGGTAAAAGCAGAGGTTTATAAAGGAGAATTTCTGGGGCTGTACCGGACACGTTATATCCGGGATTACGATCCTCTGATTTCTATTATTATTCCAAACAAGGATCATACGGATGACCTGGAGCGGTGCATAAAGTCCATCGAAGAAAAATCCACGTACCGAAATTTTGAATATATTATCGTGGAGAACAACAGTACAGAGGAAGCTACCTTTGCTTACTATAAAGAGCTGGAAGCGAAAAATCCAAAAGCACATGTGGTTTACTGGGACAGGGAATTCAATTACTCCGAGATCAATAATTTCGGTGCATCCTTCGCAAAGGGTGAATATCTGCTGCTTCTCAACAACGACACGGAAGTGATCAATGAGGACTGGCTGGAGGAAATGCTGGGCTACTGCATGCGTGAGGATGTGGGCATCGTAGGCGCCAGACTGTACTATGAGGATGATACCATTCAGCATGCGGGGGTTGTTCTTGGATTCGGCGGCATTGCAGGCCATTGTTTTGTCCAGCAGCCGAGAGGAAATACAGGTTACCAGCACCGTATTATCTGCGCACAGGATTACAGTGCTGTGACCGCAGCCTGCCTGATGGTAAAAAAAGCAGTCTTTGACCAGGTGGGCGGTTTAAGTGCAGACCTTGCAGTGGCATTTAACGATATAGATTTCTGCCTGAAGGTGAGAAATGCCGGCTATCTGGTGGTGTACAATCCCTATGCTGAGCTTCACCACTATGAGTCAAAATCCAGAGGCCTGGAAAATACACCGGAGAAAAAGGAGCGCTTTAACAAAGAAGTGGCAACACTGGAGGCGCACTGGCCTGAAATATTCAGCAAACCGGATCCTTACTATAATCCGAACCTCACTCTGAAAAGCCAGGATTTTTCCCTGAAACGGATTTAGAAAGAGAAACTGGAAATGAAAAATTTTTTGAAAAATGAAAAATATCTTGGCGGGATACTGGTGGGGCTTGCTTTTCTGATCATGTTTATCTGGGCGATGATCGGTACGATGCCCACCGGACCCGATGAAGGGATGCGCTACTCGGTGGCGCAGTACCTTTATAAAAATCCGGGAAAGCTTCCGCATGGGGATGATGAGGCGATACGAAATGCCAGATGGGGAATTTCGTATGGCTTCTCTCCAATTCTGTCTTATATGGTATCGGCAGTCTTTATGTGGATGGTGAGTATTATTACCACAGAGAAGATGGCCCTGCTTCGGGCTGCAAGAATGGCTGATGTACTCTTTATCACAGCTGCCGCCTGGATGGTGCTTCAGATTGGAAAAAGACTTTTCTCAGATAAGGGACAGCGCTGGCTGTTCTGCGTACTGGTGATTTTTCTTCCTGAGTTTTTATTTATGGGAGCCTATGTGAACACGGATTCTCTGGCGTTGATGGCAGGGGCGATGATCCTTCTGGCATGGGTGCGATATCTGGACGAAGGATGGACCTGGAAAAACTGTTTCCTTCTGGCAGCAGGCATGGGAATCTGCTTTTTATCTTACTATAATGCGTATGGATGGATTTTATGGAGCGCGTTTTTCTTTTGCATGACTGTGCTTTTCTGCTCCGATGCATCCTGGAAAGAACGATGGAAATTCCTTTTTGGCAGAGGAATCGCCATTGCCGGTGTTACCCTCGGGATTGCGGGCTGGTGGTTTATCCGAAACTTTGTGATTTACGATGGAGATATTCTGGGACGCCATGCCAGCGACCTCTGTGCGGAAAAATATGCGTGGCCGGATTTTAAGCCATCGGTACGCATGACACCGGAGAAACTGGGATGGTCCTGTAAAGATCTGTTTCTTTATCAGGATCCCGGCTGGCAGCACAACTGGCTGATTACCGTAATGTTCAGCTTCATCGGAACTTTCGGGTATTTCCACATTTTTATGAACGAAACGGTGAGTAAAATTTATGTGTTGTTTCTGACTGTGGGAATGTGTGGAGTTTTCTGGATGCTCCGGGAATTTTACTGGAGAAAATCCACAGTTTCCATTATCCGGGTGCCGGATGCTGCCAAGGGGAAGCCTGTAAAGATAAAAACGATCTCAGGATTCCGGGAATGGAACAAAAAAGGATTTTTTCACCTTTCCATGGCAGCTGCTATGGTAACGCCGGTGGTCCTGTTCATCAGCTATGCGTATCATAGCGACCTCCAGGCACAGGGAAGATATATCCTGCCGGCTGTATACCCCATCATGTACTTTGTGGTATGCGGTTATGGAAAGCTGCTGAAAAAATTCGTGAAAAGAGAAGAAGTGCGAAAGTGGTTTTACCGGATTACGGCAGTGCTTTGGGTGCTTGGAGCAGTGATTACTTTTGTGTCCCTGATCTTACCGGAATATCTGGGATAAAATCAGATTCATTTTATAAAAAGCGGCAGGCGAAAAGCCTGCCGTAATTTTTTGTCCGGTATCAGCTTTTGATGATCTTTGCCATTTTCCAGATCAGCAATCCCAGCAAAATAACGAACACTGCTGCGATGATATAGTAAGGAATGTAAGTATGAGAGTCGGAATAATCCTTTGCAGCCTGCATATTTTGTTCGCCCTGGAGGGCTGCTGTATCATCCTGCTCTTCTGTTATCTCCAGTTCTGCTGTACCGACAGGGGTTCCGCCAAAAAGATAAGTACGGTGAATCTGTCCGTCTGCCTGTTCATCCTGTGTGGTCAGTGCGTCGGAAGTGGTACCTGCGGGAACCACCACATTGCCGCCGGAAATCACACTGAAATCCTCATCTCCCAGAGAAAGCATCGTAAACTGTCCGAAACCGTAATCCAGAAGCGTGGCAGCCTCCGGAGTCGTCTGCCCGGAAGCACCCTTTAATACAACACAGATCAGGGTCATGCCGTTTCGCTCGGCTGCACAGACCAGTGTGCTGCCGGAAGCCTCGGTGTAACCTTCCTTGCCTCCGATGCAGCCCTGATAAAAATTGGGACTGGAGGACTCAGCCATGGTAAATTTGTTCGTCAGGTTCCGAACGCCGCCGGATTTGTTGGTGGCAGGAATGGTATAAGCAGTGGCAGAAGCAATGGGGCGGAAAGTGTCATTATCAATCGCTGCCTTCATGATCAGTGCCATGTCGTGAGCAGTGGTATGCTGGTTCTCATCCGGCAGCCCGGTGGGATTGGTAAACACCGTATTGGTACACCCCAGCTCCTGGGCACGGGTATTCATCATCTGGACAAAGCCTTCTACCGAACCTCCGATATGTTCTGCCACCTGCAGGGCGATATCATTGGCAGAGGCTACCATTATGGCATATAAGCACTGCTCTATGGTGAATACCTCGTCAATCTGGGAAGAAATATTGGCTCCGCCGTCGGTTACGCCCGATACGCCGGTGGCGGTCATGGTCACTTCATCCGTCAGATTACTGTTTTCCAGGACCAGAAGGCAGGTCATGATTTTTACCGTGCTTCCTGGAAAAAGCACTTCGTCCATGTTTTTGGAATACAGCATGGTATTTGTCGTATCTTCCATCACAACAGCAGCTTCAGAGGTGATGTCCGTGCCCTGCGGCCATCCCGGAATTGTGTTGGTGGATATCGCTGTGACAGTTTCCTGAACCTGTACATCGGAAGCTTCTTCCGCAGAAACCGGTATCCCCAAAAGCAGAGAAGCCGAAAGGCCAAGTGCCAGCAGCCCTGAGATGATTCTTTTTCTTTTCATAATTAATTTGTACTCCTGTTTGTTTATCCGTGTATTTTCTGGTATAAAAACAAGTATTGTCAGTATACCACATTTTATTTATTTTCTGTAAAATAAATACTTTTTGGAAATCTACATTCTTTCCCCATCATATCCCATTTTACTCTGCAATTCAACTGGAACTTTTTGAGTCCGCCTCTATTTCAACCTGCACCGCATGCGCGGCTTGCAAAAAGTACAGGATAATGGTAAAATAAACAATCATTATAAGTACAGAGGATCATTTGATGAACAAAGACAAAGGATTCATTGGAAAAATACAGTGGAACAGGCTTTTCAAAAAGCTTTCCCCCTATACGATACAGAAAGGTTTCCGCTACCTGAAACACTACGGACCAAAGGAATTCTGGATTCGCCTCCATGAGCGGTTTGAGCCGGAGGAAGTGCCGTACGGTCCCTGGTATGAGGCCTACATTCCGGATGAGGAAGCCCTGGAAAAGCAGAGAAAACATAAATTTAAAGAGGAGCCTCTGATCAGTGTGGTGGTTCCGGCGTATCGGACGCCGAAACTCTTTTTATGTCAGATGATGGACTCTCTTCTGGCGCAGACGTATTCAAACTGGGAGCTTTGTATCGCAAACGGAAGCCCTGAAGATGAGGACATGCAGAAGGCACTGAAGGAATATACCGGAAAGGATGCGCGCATCCGTTTTCTCAATCTGAAGGAGAATCTGGGGATTGCGGAAAATACCAACCAGGCTTTTCAAATGGCACAGGGAGAATTTATCGGGCTTTTGGATCATGATGATCTGCTGGCCCCAAATGCACTCTACGAAATCGTGTCCGCCATCAACAGGGAACCTCAGACCGATGCGGTGTACACAGATGAGGATAAAGTTACCACGAATCTGGATGAGCATTTTCAGCCTCATCTGAAACCGGATTTCAACCTGGATCTTCTGCGTTCCAATAATTATATCTGTCACTTCTTTGTGGTACGCTGCAGCATCGTGGAAAAGGTGGGCGGCTTTCGCAGGGAGTTTGACGGGGCACAGGATTATGACTTTATTTTCCGCTGCGTGGAGAAAGCCCGGAAAGTAACGCACGTTCCCGAAATCCTTTATCACTGGCGAACCCACAAGTCCTCCACAGCAGATAATCCTGCCAGCAAGATGTACGCTTTTGACGCAGGCAAACGGGCTATTGAAGCGCATCTTATGCGCACCGGGACAAAGGGCATCGTAAGTCATACTCCGGATCTGGGGTTTTACCGGGTACAGTATCCGGTACAGGAAAAACCGCTGGTATCCATTATCATCCCGAACAAGGATGAAAAGGAAACTTTGCAGAAATGTCTGGAATCCATTCGCAAAAGTACGGATTACAAAAATTATGAGATCATTATCGTGGAAAACAACAGTACCACAGATGAGATTTTTGACTATTACAAAGAACTTTCCAGAGAGCCGGATATCCGCCTGCTTCGCTGGAAAAAGGATTTTAATTACTCTGCCATCAACAATTTCGGTGCGAAGCACGCAAAAGGAGATTATCTCCTGTTTCTGAATAACGATATTACGGTTATCACTCCGGAATGGATGAGTGAGATGCTGGGCGTGTGCGAACGGCCGGAAGTAGGAGCAGTGGGCGTAAAGCTGCTCTATCCGGACAACACCATTCAGCATGCCGGGTGCGTGGTCGGTATGGGAGGAATTGCGGGTCATATGTTTGTGGATATGCCTGCACAGAGAACCGGATACCTTCATAAGGCGTCCATTCTTCAGGATATGAGCGCTGTGACAGCCGCCTGCATGATGGTAAAGAAAAGCGTATTTGAGATGGCAGGGGGCTTTACCGAGGAGCTTTCCGTAGCCTTCAACGATGTGGATCTCTGCCTGAAAATAGGAAAATGCGGATATCTGGTGGTTTATGATCCGTATGCAAAGCTTTACCATATGGAGTCCAAAACCAGGGGCGCAGAGGACAACAAGGCAAAAGTGCGCCGTTTCCAGACTGAGATTGAATATATGAGATGTCACTGGATCGATATCTTAAAAAACGGTGACCCAAATTACAACAAAAATCTTTCCCTGACCAAATGGAATTATTCCCTGAAGCCGCTTCCGGGAATGGGAAAGGAAAAATAAGGAGAAATTATGCAGGAAGTATCAGTCGTCATTCCCAACTACAATGGAATTGCATATCTTGACGGAGTTCTTGCCAGCCTGGAGCACCAGACCATAAAGGATTTTGAGGTCATTGTCGTGGACAATGGCTCCACAGACGGAAGTACCTCTTTTATAGCTGCAAACTATCCCTGGGTTCACGTGATCGGGCTTTCGGATAATTTTGGCTTCAGCAAAGCAGTCAATGAGGGGATTTACGCTTCACGGGCACCGTATGTACTGCTTTTAAATAATGATACGGAAGTGGAAACCGATTTTGTGGAAGAGATGCTCTCAGCCATAAAACGCCACAAAAAAGCCTTTTCCTGCAGTGCCAGGATGATTCAGTTTTTTGACAGAGACAAACTGGATGATGCGGGCAATTATTACAATGCGCTGGGATGGGCCTTTGCCCGGGGAAAAGGCAGGGACATCCACACCTATGAAAAGGAAGAGAAGATTTTTGCTGCCTGTGCGGGCGCGGCAATCTACCGTAAAAAAATATTTGAAAAGATCGGGTATTTTGACGAGGAGCATTTTGCCTATCTGGAAGATACAGATGTAGGATACAGAGCACGTATTTATGGCTATGAAAACTGGTATGCCCCAAAAGCGAAGGTCTACCATGTGGGAAGCGGCACGAGCGGATCCAGATACAATCAGTTCAAAACCAGGTATTCTTCCAGAAACAATGTCTATCTGATCTATAAAAATATGCCCATCCTGCAGATCATTCTGAATCTGCCGCTTTTGGCTTGCGGATTTGCCATAAAGATTCTGTTCTTTTTCATGAAAGGTATGGGCAGGGAATATCTGGCAGGAATCAAAAACGGGATACAGATCAGCAAAAGAGAGCGAAAGGTGCCTTTTTCAATGAAAAATCTGCCGAATTACGGGAAAATCCAGATAGAACTCTGGGTAAATATGATACGCAGACTTTTCGGATGAATTGCATAAAATTCCGCATTTCATAAAATTTTTATAAATGCTCGTTGAATATTTTGTTGCATTTATGTTTCATCTATTATAAGATAAAGGCAATGAAAAGAAACAGGGGTGGCAGAGATTGATTAAAGACAATCAGAAGAATTTCAGTCGTCTCCATGTAGTAATAGATGCTTGCGTAATTACATTATCTTATATGTGTGCCTGGGCAATACGATTTGTCGGACCTTTTGCCGCGACTGCAGTCAGGGCTAGGTCTTTTGAACAATATATGTCTGCCCTGCTTTTTATTTTACCGGTTTATCTGCTTCTGTACCATGCGTTCACTCTGTATGAGCCCATGCGGATGCAGGGACGCCGGCTTGTGCTGTCCAATATTATCAAGGCAAATTCTCTTGGTATCCTCGTGACGACATTTATCCTGTATACGATCGAAGAGGGAAATATTTCACGTTCGATGCTGTATATGTTCTACGGAATCTGTATTGCGGCGAGCTGGAGCATGCGGATGCTGGTCTTTTATACTCTGCGCAATATGCGCAAAAAAGGCCTCAATCAGAAACAGGTGCTCCTTGTGGGATACAGCCGTGCGGCGGAGGAGTACATCGACCGGATCCTGGAGAACCCCCAGTGGGGTTATGTGGTAAGGGGAATCCTGGATGACAATGTTCCTTCCGGCACTGTATATAAGGGAATTAAGGTGATCGGTAGGATTGCAAACCTGATGGTCATCCTTCCTGCGAACCGACTTGATGAAATTGCAATTACGCTTGGGCTGAATGAGTATTACCGTTTGGAGGAGATTGTAGCTCTCTGTGAAAAATCAGGAGTACACACAAAATTTATTCCGGATTATAATAAGATCATTCCGACGAAACCGTATACCGAAGATATTCTGGGACTTCCGGTGATCAATATACGATATGTCCCTTTGAGCAATACGTTTAATGCAATGGTAAAAAGGGTCATGGATATCATAGGTTCCGTTTTTGGGATTATTGTTGCATCCCCTCTTATGCTTGTGATGTGCGTTCTTATTAAAATTACTTCACCCGGGCCGCTGATTTATAAGCAGGAGAGAGTAGGGCTTCATAACAGGACTTTCCGGATGTATAAGTTCCGTTCCATGGAAGTACAGCCGGAGGCAGAAGAGAAGAAATCCTGGACGGTTAAAAATGATCCCAGGGTGACAGGAATCGGAAGATTCATGCGCCGGACAAGCATTGATGAGCTCCCTCAGCTTTTTAATATTTTAAAAGGCGACATGAGCCTTGTGGGCCCCAGACCGGAGCGTCCGTTTTTCGTGGAGAAGTTCCGTGAGGAAATCCCGAGATATATGGTGAAGCATCAGGTCAGACCTGGCTTGACCGGCTGGGCTCAGGTAAATGGTTATCGCGGCGACACGTCTATCCGTAAAAGAATCGAATATGATCTGTATTATATCGAAAACTGGACGGTTGGATTTGATATCAAAATATTGTTTCTGACAATATTCAAGGGATTTATTAATAAGAATGCGTATTGAGAAAGGAAAAGAAAATGGCTAGACCAGGAAAAAAGAAAAAAACAGCTTTGTTTGTCATTGAGATCATCCTCCTTCTGCTTTTTATTGGCGGGCTGTATGTCTACGGGCAGATCAATTCCAGACTGGACAAGATTGAGACCCCGACATTCGATGAGAGCAAGGTGGTTACGAATGAGACAGCACCGCAGATGACAGGATACAGTACGTATGCGCTGTTCGGGATTGACCATCGTTCCAAAAACAAGGCGCTGGGATCCGACAACAGCGATACGATGATCATTGCCAGTGTAAACAATGATACAAAAGACGTCAAGCTCGTATCGGTCTACAGAGATACGCTTCTGGATATTGGCGGCGATACCTATACCAAGGCGAATGCAGCTTATGCATATGGTGGTCCGGAGCAGGCTATTTCCATGCTGAATACCATGCTGGACCTGAATATTACGGATTATGCCACTGTGGATTTTAACGCCATGGTGACTGCGATTGATGCACTGGGAGGACTGGATATTCCCATGTCCTATGCAGAGCTTGTCTTTATGAACGATTACTGTGTGGAGACTTCAGAGGAGACAGGAGTGGGATATACGCCTATCGAGCTCCCCGAGAGGCCAGAGGATATCGAGGCAATCATCGGCGAGTATCATCTGAACGGTGTGCAGGCAGTTTCCTACTGCCGTATCCGTTATACCGCAAGTCTGGATATGGGACGTACCGAGAGACAGAGAAGAGTGATCCAGCTTATGGTGCAGAAGGCAAAAAAAGCCGGGCTGACTACGATTTTTGGCATCATGGATGAAGTATTCCCTCTGGTAAAGACTTCTCTGAGCAAGACAGCTATTTTGAATATGATTCCTGCAGTGATCGGCTACAGCATTGATGATACGGTTGGATTTCCATCCAAATATAAGTTTGCAAATATCAAAGCAGGAAGCATCATTGTAGCGGATACTCTTATTGATAATGTCGTGGAGCTGCATAAATTCCTGTATGGAGATACAGACTATACACCATCCCGGAATATTCAGGATGCGAGTGACAAAATTATGGAGATCGTGGGCGGCGCGGATACTCTGGTAGACGAGGCTCCTGTAAACGAGGAAACGGATACTACCGCGGAAATCGTATGGCAGGGTGACGGAAGCGGAAACTATAATTATACGGACTACACAGATGGAGATTATTCCGGCGGAGACTATTCCGGCGGGGATAATTCCGGCGGGGGTAATTCCGGCGGAGATTATTCCGGAGGAGACGATTACGACGGCGACTATTCTGACGGGGATAATTCCGGAGGAGACTTCTCCGATGGCGATAATTCTGACGGCGATTATTCAGATGGAGATACTTCCGGAGGCGATGGCAGTTATGAGGATTCGTCTGACTGGGAAGACAGTTATTCCGATGGCACAGAAGAATAGGCACAAACAGAGCATACAACAGAGGACCATCCCACTCAGGATGGTCCTTTTCTGAACGGAGGAAATAAAAATGATAAAATCAGTGGATGTGATCATTCCTGCATATCATCCTGGAAAAGAATTTGGAAAGCTTATAAGCCGGCTGATGGAACAGAACTATCCCATTGAAACCATTTTTGTTATGAATACCGAAGAAAAATACTGGGATAAAAGCTGGGAGGAGCAGTGCCCGAAACTGAAAGTTTTTCATTTGAAAAAAGAAGAATTTGATCATGGAGGAACCAGAAAAAAGGCAGCTTCCCTGTCCAGGGCGGATATTATGGTCTTTATGACTCAGGATGCAATCCCTGCAAACAGTGATCTGATCGGAAATCTTGCTGCCCCTATCTGCGGCAACGAAAAGGTGGGGGCATGCTATGCCAGGCAGCTTGCGAAAGAGGATTGCCGTTTCCTGGAACGGTATACCAGATCCTTTAACTATCCCGCCCAATCATCCATAAAATGGGAAAAGGATACACCGGTATACGGGATCAAAACATACTTCTGCTCAAATGTGTGCGCAGCCTATGACAAAAAAATCTACAAAGAAGTGGGCGGATTTGCAGACAGAGCTATTTTTAATGAAGATATGATTTATGCCGGGATGATGGCGAAAAAAGGGTATGGAATTGCATATGCGGCAGATGCCTGTGTTTTTCATTCGCATAATTACTCCTGTATCCAACAGCTGCACCGTAATTTTGATCTGGGTGTATCTCAGGCAGAACATCCGGAGATATTTAACTCGGTTCCTTCCGAAGGAGAAGGACTCCGTCTGGTGAAAAAAAGCCTGGGATATCTTTTGAGGACAGGCCATTTCTGGCTGATACCGCAGCTTATGGTACAGAGCGGATGCAAATATATGGGATATTTTCTTGGAAAACGATACCGGAAACTTCCCGGATGGCTCATTCAGTTTTGTACCATGAACCGGACCTACTGGGAAAAAAACGGCAGGTAGTCCCTGTCACGTATTTTTTAAACATCCATCACAATTTGAACACAATTCGTTGATAAACTGTTTAAAGAAAATAAGAATGCAAGAGAATACACAGGAAGGGAGCCAAAGCATGAGTGATGAAATGAAATGGGGCGAGGAGCCGCAGGAACCGGGGAACACCTCTTCACAGCAGATTCAGAGCGAAGAGGTACAGGAATCCGCTGCACCAGCCCAGAAAGCTGCCCCCACAGAAAAAAGTACGGATGCGGAAAATAATAGCAGCGAAAGTGAGAACGTGACATATCACTATAAATATACAAGAGGTACAGCCAGAACTACGTCAGATGGCTGTCCGGCGAGCCACCCTTATTCGGCCAGCCGTATGAACCAGAGCAGCCAGGAGAGTCAGACACCGCCCAGATACGCTCATTATCAGGTAAATCAGGAACAGAACCAGTATGGAAACGGCGGCGAGCCTCCTAAGAAGCAGCGACATACAAGCCATGGCAGTGGCTATTTCAGCAAAAAAGTCGGACCTGTCATTGCGCTGGCAGTTGTATTTGGCCTTGTAGCCGGTGTGGTATTTCAGGGAGTAAATGTTTTATCCCGGAAATATCTGGGAACAGGACAGTACACACCAATTGGTACGACAGAGACGGTTCCTGATGCAGCGCAGGAGGCAAATTCAGTCAGCGTGAGTGATGCGGTGAATCAGGCAGGAACAGTGGCAGGTGTTGCCCAGGCGGCCATGCCGTCCGTAGTAGCCATTACCTCCATCAGCATGCAGGAGATTCAGAGCTTTTTCGGGTATGGGATGGAATACCCAAGCACCGGAAGCGGTTCCGGGATCATTGTGGGAGAGAACGATGATGAACTGCTGATTGCCACAAACAATCATGTAGTAGAAGGCGCTACCACGTTAAATGTCTGCTTTATCGGAAGTGATGTCGTGAATGTGGAACAGGAAACACAGAATTATGTAAATGGAGAAGGAGACCTGGATATTGAAGGTGCTGTCAGTGCCAAGGTGAAGGGAACCGATACGGATAATGATCTTGCTGTAATATCGGTAAAGAAAAGCGATATTCCGGAAGATACGATGAATGAGATTAAGATTGCACAGCTGGGCAATTCAGACGATCTGATGGTAGGCGAGCAGGTGGTTGCAATCGGAAATGCCCTGGGATATGGCCAGACGGTAACATCCGGATGGGTCAGCGCCCTGAACAGAACGGTTACCACCAGTGATGGAACGAGTTCCGAGCTCATTCAGACAGATGCTGCGATTAATCCGGGCAACAGTGGAGGCGCACTTTTAAATATGCGGGGAGAGCTTATCGGTATCAACTGTGCGAAAATTGCGTCCAGCAGTGTAGAAGGAACCGGATATGCCATTCCGATTTCAAAAGCACAGCCGATTCTGGAAGAACTGATGAACCGCAAAACCCGTGATAAAGTGGAAGATGCGACTAAGGCTGCTTATCTGGGAGTAAAACCGGCAGACCTGTCCACGGAAGCAATTCAGATGTACAATATGCCTTCCGGTGCTTTCGTTGTGGAGGTTATCAGCGGAGAAGCCGCAGATAAGGCCGGAATCCAGAAGAATGACATTATCACAAAACTGGACGGACAGAAAGTCAGCGGAAAGAAAGATCTCAATGATAAGCTCCAGTATTATACAGCAGGGGAAGAAATTGAGGTCGTGATTGCAAGAGCCGACAATGGCGAATACAAAGAGCATACTCTGACAGTAACACTGGGCGCGAGACCTGCCTCAGACAACTGATGGAAAGATAAACGGAAAAAGAATACGGAGCTGCTGCACAAAAAAATGGTGCGCAGCTCCTTTTTATAAAAACTTTATTTCTATATTCAAAGAATCTGTGATATAATTTTTTTAAATAAGGGAAAATAAGAAAGGAGTCAATATGACAGACCATTTTGACGATAAAGAAGAAATTATTGAAGATACGGACAGCAGGGACGATGATCAGGACCGGGATGAATATGAAAAGTTCTGTTTCCTTTGCCACAGACCTGAGAGCCAGGCGGGCAAAATGATCGAGCTTCCCAATAATATACATATCTGCAGCGACTGCATGCAGAAGAGTTTTGATACTATGACCAGCCAGATGAACAATGGCAAGATCAATTATACAGATCTTTTTAATATGCCGAATATCAGTATGATCGATCTGAGCAGCCTGCAGGATGCGGTACCCAGACCGAAGAAAGTGAAGAAGAAAAAAGCTCAGGAGAAGCCGGTAATTGATCTGAAAAAAATACCGGCGCCCCATAAGATCAAGGCAACCCTGGATGAATATGTGATCGGCCAGGAAAAGGCCAAAAAGGTCATGTCTGTGGCTGTATATAATCATTATAAGCGTGTGGCAACGGATACTATGGATGACATTGAAATTGAGAAGTCCAACATGCTGATGATCGGACCCACAGGATGCGGAAAAACATATCTGGTAAAGACTCTGGCAAAGCTTCTGGATGTGCCGCTTGCCATCGCGGATGCCACTTCTCTGACAGAAGCCGGTTATATAGGAGATGATATTGAGAGTGTGATCTCAAAGCTCCTCGCGGCAGCGGACAATGATGTGGAAAAAGCAGAGCATGGCATTGTCTTCATTGATGAGATTGACAAGATTGCGAAAAAGAAAAACACAAACCAGCGTGACGTCAGCGGCGAGGCTGTTCAGCAGGGCCTTCTGAAGCTTCTGGAAGGCAGTGAAGTGGAAGTGCCGGTGGGGGCAAACAGCAAAAATGCTATGGTTCCTATGGTTACGGTTAATACAAAGAATATTCTTTTCATCTGCGGCGGAGCTTTTCCTGATCTGGAAAATATTATTAAGGAGCGTCTGAACAAACAGGCTGCTATTGGATTTTATGCAGATCTGAAGGATAAATATGATAACGATCCGCATCTTCTGGAAAAGGTGACCGTGGAAGATATTCGTAATTTCGGTATGATTCCGGAGTTTATCGGACGTCTGCCGGTGATTTTTACACTGGGCGGCCTGACTGAGGAGATGCTGGTAAAAATATTGAAGGAGCCAAAGAACGCCATCCTGAAACAGTACCAGAAGCTTCTGGCACTGGACGAAGTAAAATTGGAATTCGAGGATGGAGCTTTGCATGCCATTGCTGCGAAAGCTCTGGAGAAAAATACAGGCGCCAGGGCTCTGCGGGCTATTCTGGAGGAGTACATGCTGGATATCATGTATGAAATTCCAAAGGACGACAGCATTGGACAGGTAATTATTACCAAAGAGTATATTGAAGGAAACGGGGGGCCGAGGATTCTCCTGAGGGGACAGGAGGTTCCGCTTCTTTGCAGCGCAGATTAGGCTGATGGAAACAATGTAAAACAGAGCTTGCGGCGTGGGCGCCGGTATGCGTCTGAATATTTTTAAGAAAAGGAGACAGGCACTATGGGATATGATTTTTTTGATGAATTGGGGGACACCATTTCCAGAACGACAAAGGATCTGAGTAAACGTGCAGGGCAGCTTTACGAGTCGCAGAAAATCCGTAACCGCCTTTCCAGTGAGGAGCACATGGTGGAAAAATTAAAATGTGACATCGGAAACCTGATATACCAGAGATATCGGGAAGGCGCAGACACTGATGAAGAGCTGCATTCCCTCTGCAGAGAAATCGAACAGCATATGAAGATCATCTCAAAATATAAGGATTCTGCAGCGGAACTGAAGGGACGTAAAATTTGTCCGTCCTGCGAGAAGGCTGTGGACAGAAGCGTATTATTCTGCCCGTACTGCGGAGCTCCCTGTCCGACTCCGGAACCGGAAAAAGCAGAGGGAGAAGCAGCGGACGAGAGCGTGGAACAGGAAATCCCGAAGCCGGTGGAAGAGGAAGTGAAATCTGAATGATGGAGATCCTTCTAACAGGAGGAATTTTTCTTCTGGACTACAAAGTAAAGAAACGGGTAAACGACAGCTGTATCCAGGGTTCCCGAAAGGAACTCCTGGGTGGAAAACTGATTCTTCGGAATTGTCATAACGAAGGTACTCTGTTTGGCATCTTAAAGCCTGGTGAGGAAAACTGCCGGGAAATCTCTGCTCTGGCATTGGGCGGGGTACTTGCCGGGTATCTGCGTCAGGTCTTACGGGGCGGCAGGAAGCTTTCCAAAACCGGACTGGCTATGGTTCTTGGCGGTGCCCTCAGTAATTATGCAGACCGCAGAAAGAAAGGCTATGTCACAGATTATGTGAGTTTTGGAGTGGAGAACAAAAAGATCAGAAATATGGTTTTTAACATTTCCGATTTCTGCATTATTGGAGGGGGCGTATTGTGGGTTATTTCCGAACTGCTTCCTGAGAAAAAAGAAAAATGAGGAAAAAGGTTCCCGGTGCTGTGCGGACAGCGTCGGGACTCTTTTTGACTTGGGATGTTTTTGTAAGAAAGACAAAAGTCTGCCATATGCGTAAAAAGCTTTGACATTTGCCTGTACATCCGATATAATGTGCCGTACGGTGTGTTTTTTCCAGGGCATGCCAAAAAGTGATGAGGATGAGGAGAAAAAAAGATGGAAGCAGTTATGAATTTTCTGGATTCCATAGTGGGAAAGGTGAACGGCCTGCTGTGGGACAACATTCTGATGTACGTTCTGGTACTGACGGGTGTGTATTTTACGTTCCGCCTGCGATTTATTCAGGTAAGGAAGTTCGGGGCAGGTATGAAATCCCTGTTCGGAAATTTTTCCCTGCATGGGGGCTCTCACGGAGAAGGCCTGAGCTCTTTTCAGGCGCTGACCACCGCAATCGCGGCGCAGGTTGGAACCGGTAATATCGCAGGTGCGGCTACGGCGATTGCGGCAGGTGGCCCCGGAGCGATTTTCTGGATGTGGGTATCCGCGTTCTTTGGAATGGCAACCATTTATTCCGAAGCAGTTCTGGCGCAGCATACCAGAGTTATAAAGGACGGTGAGGTGACAGGCGGTCCTGTTTATTACATAAAAGCCGTGTTTAAAGGGAAATTTGGTAAATTTCTTGCGGGATTTTTTTCGGTCGCCATCATTCTGGCACTGGGATTTATGGGAAATATGGTCCAGTCCAATTCCATTGGCGTCTCCTTCCAGAACGCCTTTGGTGTAAATCCGCTGATTGTAGGGCTTTGCCTCGCGGCTGTGGCAGCCTTTATTTTCCTGGGCGGCGTAAAGAGAATCGCATCCTTTACAGAAAAAATCGTTCCGATTATGGCATGCCTTTATATCATAGGGTGCGTTGTGATTCTGTTTATGTGCGGCAGCAGTGTGGGAACTGCAATTAAGGATATTTTTGTAATGGCATTCAAACCACAGGCCGTTGCAGGAGGTGCACTTGGCATTACCGTACAGAAGGCTATGCGTTTCGGTGTTGCCCGCGGACTTTTCTCAAATGAGGCAGGTATGGGATCTACACCACACGCACATGCCACTGCGCAGGTGAAACATCCCAGTGACCAGGGGATCATTGCCATGATGGGGGTATTTATTGACACCTTTGTGATTCTGACTCTGACGGCACTTGTCATTATTTCCACAGGAACGTGGAACAGCGGACTGACAGGCTCTGAGCTGGCACAGGCTGCATTTGATACCGGATTTGGTTCTTTTGGAAAAATATTTATTGCAATCTGCATGCTGTTCTTTGCCTTTACCACCATTATCGGATGGTATTACTTCGGTGAGGTAAATGTACGACACCTTTTTGGAAAAAAAGCTGTTAAGGTGTATGCGGTATTGGTTATTCTTTTTGTTGTCCTCGGTTCTGTGCTGAAGGTACAGCTGGTATGGGATATGTCAGATATGTTTAATGGTCTGATGGTTCTGCCGAACCTGATCGCCCTGCTGGCATCCGGAGGCGTGGTAGTCTCCCTGACTAAGAAATACGAGGAAAACAAATAGAAAAAAAGAGGGTGAAAACAGGAAAATAAAAAAATCAAAAAAATTTGAAATTTTTTTAATTTTCCTGTTGACATTTCCCGTACCATGAGTTATTATAATGAAGCAGTCGCGAGAGAGCGATTGATAAATAAGAAATGCAGGAGTGGCGGAATTGGCAGACGCGCAGGCTTCAGGTGCCTGTGGTCGCAAGATCGTGTGGGTTCAAGTCCCATCTCCTGCATTATTTTTTGTCAACGGGAAGCCTTGGTTTTGCTGAGGTTTCCCGTTTTTGCATCTGAAAAAAAGAAATAATTTTTTTAAGTACAACTGAATTATTTTTAGCCTGTGATTTTGTTGAAAAATGCTGATGCGTATGATACAATCTTGAAGATTTAGGATAAAATAAGAGAAACGAGCGAAACGAAAGAAAGGGAGATTGTATGAAAGCATTTCTGATATTAGAAGACGGCCATGTATTTACCGGAACCAGTATCGGCTCCACCAGAGAAGTCATCAGCGAAATCGTCTTCAATACTTCCATGACAGGTTATCTGGAAGTAATGACCGACCCTTCGTACGCAGGACAGGCTGTTTGCATGACATATCCACTTATTGGAAATTACGGAATCTGTTATGAGGATCAGGAGTCAAAAAGACCCTGGGTGGACGGATTCATCGTACGTGAATTATCCAGGGTGCCTAGCAATTTCAGAAGCGTGGACACCATTCAGCATTTCTTAAACAAACATGATATTCCAGGCATCGCCGGAATTGATACCAGAGCTTTGACGAAGATCCTTCGGGAAAAAGGTACCATGAACGGAATGATCACCGTCAATGAAAATTACGACTTAGATGCAATCATCCCCAGATTAAAAGCATATACAACAGGAAAAGTAGTGGAAAAGGTTACCTGCCGTGAAAAAGAGATTTTAAAAGGTGATGGATATAAGGTTGCCCTGCTTGACCTGGGCGCAAAGAGGAACATTGCGCGTTCTTTAAATGAGAGAGGATGTCAGGTGACAATTTATCCGGCGCTCACCACTGCAGAGGAGATTTTAAACGACCATCCGGACGGCATCATGCTGAGCAACGGTCCTGGAGATCCGAAAGAATGTGTTTCCATAATTTCGGAGATTAAAAAGCTTTACGACTCCGATGTGCCGATTTTTGCCATCTGTCTGGGCCACCAGCTTATGGCGCTTGCAACAGGCGGCGATACCTATAAGATGAAATACGGACACCGCGGAGGCAATCATCCGGTGAAAGACCTGGCTACCGGAAGAGTCTATATTTCTTCCCAGAACCACGGCTATGTGGTAGATGCAAAGGTACTGGAGGAGAAAAACATTGCCCATCCTGCTTTTGTGAACGTCAACGATGGCACAAACGAAGGAATGTCCTATGTGGGCAAAAATATTTTTACCGTGCAGTTCCATCCGGAAGCCTGCCCGGGACCGCTGGATTCAGGCTATCTGTTTGACCGGTTTATTAATATGATGGGAGGGAATCAATAATGCCGAGAAATCATGACATAAAAAAAGTACTTGTAATTGGCTCAGGCCCGATCATCATCGGCCAGGCTGCGGAATTTGACTATGCAGGAACTCAGGCGTGCCGTTCCCTGAAGGAAGAAGGTATCGAGGTTGTTCTTCTGAACTCCAACCCTGCGACCATCATGACGGATAAAGACATTGCAGATCGCGTTTATATCGAGCCGCTCACCCCGGAAGTGGTAGAGCAGCTTATCATCAAGGAAAAACCGGACAGTGTCCTTCCTACACTGGGAGGCCAGGCCGGGTTAAATCTTGCTATGGAGCTGGATGAGAAAGGCTTTTTGAAAGAGCATAATGTGCGCCTGATCGGAACCACAGCCGAGACGATCAAAAAGGCAGAGGACCGTCAGGAATTTAAGGATACAATGGAAAAGATCGGAGAGCCGGTTGCAGCATCCAAAGTAGTTACCACAGTGGAAGACGGCCTTGCTTTTACAAATACCATTGGTTATCCGGTTGTGCTTCGTCCGGCCTATACTCTTGGAGGAAGCGGCGGCGGTATCGCTCACAATGAGTATGAGCTTCGTGAAATCCTGGAAAACGGTCTTCGTCTTTCCCGTGTGGGCGAGGTTCTGGTAGAGCGCTGCATCGCGGGCTGGAAAGAAATCGAGTACGAGGTGATGCGTGACAGTGCCGGAAACTGCATTACCGTTTGCAACATGGAAAACATCGACCCTGTAGGCGTTCACACCGGAGACTCCATCGTTGTGGCTCCGTCCCAGACCCTTGGGGACAAAGAGTATCAGATGCTTCGTACCTCTGCCTTAAATATCATCACAGAGCTTGGAATCACAGGCGGATGTAACGTACAGTATGCATTAAAACCGGACAGCTTTGAGTACTGTGTCATCGAGGTAAACCCACGTGTAAGCCGTTCTTCCGCACTGGCAAGTAAAGCCACCGGATACCCCATCGCAAAGGTAGCGGCAAAGATTGCCCTGGGATACACCCTGGATGAGATTACGAATGCCATTACCGGCAAAACCTATGCCAGCTTTGAGCCGATGCTGGATTACTGTGTTGTAAAGATTCCGCGTCTGCCATTCGATAAATTTATTACAGCCAAGAGAACCCTTACCACCCAGATGAAGGCCACCGGAGAGGTTATGAGTATCTGCCACAGCTTCGAGGGTGCCCTGATGAAGGCTATCCGTTCTCTGGAGCAGCATGTGGACAGTCTGATGTCTTACGATTACACCCAGCTTACCGATGAGGAACTGCTGGAGGAAATGGAAATTGTGGATGACCGCCGTATCTGGAAGATTGCGGAAGCCATCCGCCGTGGTATGCCGCAGTCCATGCTTCACGACATTACTCAGATCGATATGTGGTTTATTGATAAAATCGCGATTCTCATTGGAATGGAGCAGGCTTTAAAGACAAGAAAACTGACAAGAGAGCTTCTTCTGGAAGCAAAGCGTCTGGAATTCCCGGATTACATCATTGCCCGCCTTACCGGCAGGACTGAGGATGAAATCAAGGATATGCGCAGGGAATATGGCATTCGTGCTGCATACAAGATGGTAGATACCTGTGCCGCTGAGTTTGCGGCAGCTACTCCGTACTATTATTCCGTATATGGGGATGAAGGGACAGAAAATGAGGCAATTGCCACACCGGATAAGAAGAAAATCCTTGTCCTTGGTTCCGGACCGATCCGTATCGGCCAGGGAATTGAGTTTGACTTCTGTTCTGTTCACTGTACCTGGGCTTTTGCAAAAGAAGGCTATGAGACGATCATCATCAATAACAACCCGGAGACTGTCAGCACCGACTTCGATATCGCAGATAAGCTGTACTTTGAGCCGCTGACTCCGGAGGATGTGGAGAACGTGGTAAATATCGAGAAACCGGACGGTGCGGTGGTACAGTTTGGTGGACAGACTGCAATCAAGCTTACGGAAGCCCTGACCAAAATGGGTGTGAAGATTCTTGGAACCTCCGCGGAAAACGTGGATGCTGCCGAAGACCGTGAGCTTTTCGACAAGATTCTGGAGCAGTGCGAGATTCCGAGACCAAAAGGACATACGGTATTCACTGCAGAGGAAGCAAAGAAAGCGGCAAACGAGCTGGGCTATCCGGTTCTGGTGCGTCCTTCCTATGTTCTTGGAGGCCAGGGCATGCGAATCGCGGTCAGCGATGAGGATGTGGAAGAGTATATCGGCATTATCAACCAGATCGCGCAGGAGCATCCGATTCTGGTAGATAAATACCTGATGGGAAAAGAGATTGAGGTAGACGCTGTATGTGATGGCGAGGATATCCTGATTCCGGGAATCATGGAGCATATCGAACGTGCCGGAATCCATTCCGGTG
The DNA here is from genome assembly GCA_022764275.1 of Blautia sp. Classification (GTDB taxonomy): domain Bacteria; phylum Bacillota; class Clostridia; order Lachnospirales; family Lachnospiraceae; genus Blautia_A. Next base: position 70,563 of record JALERH010000028.1, read on the forward strand.
ACAGTATTTCCGTGTATCCGGCCCAGACCATCAGCGCAAAGGCAAAAGAGACGATCGCAGAGTATACACGCCGGCTGGCAAAAGCACTTCATGTCATCGGCATGATCAACATCCAGTTCATCGTATGCGGTGAAGAAGTCTATGTTATTGAGGTGAATCCGCGTTCCAGCCGTACGGTTCCTTATATCAGCAAGGTTACCGGTATTCCGATCGTACCGCTTGCCACCAAGGTTATCCTTGGATATAAGCTGAAGGACATGGGATATGAGCCGGGACTGCAGCCTGAGGCAAAGCATTTTGCCATCAAGATGCCGGTATTCTCCTTTGAAAAGATCCGCGGTGCGGATATCAGCCTCGGACCTGAGATGAAGTCCACAGGTGAATGCCTTGGTATTGCAGAAACCTTTAATGAGGCTCTTTATAAAGCATTCCTGGGGGCAGGAATCCGCCTTCCGAAATATAAGAATATGATCATCACCGTAAGGGATGAGGAGCAGCAGGATGTGGTTCCGATCGCCAGAAGATTTGAAGCGCTTGGCTACCGTATCTATGCAACCCGCGGAACTGCCAGAACCTTAAAGGAAAACGGTATCAAAGTCATCCGTACCAACAAGTTGGAGCAGCCGGCACCAAACCTTATGGATCTGATCCTGGGCCATAAGATCGATGTGGTCATTGATATTCCGCCGCAGGGAATCGAGCATCAGAAGGACGGTTTTGTCATCCGCCGAAATGCCATCGAGACAGGTGTCAATGTACTCACAAGCCTTGATACTGCTGAAGCCCTGGTTACCAGTCTGGAAAATACGGATGTGCACAACCTGACCCTTATCGATATCGCGACGATTGCAAGAAGATAGAAAAAAAAGTTTACGATTTGAATAATGTGTAATATACTTAAGAGGACGGGGAAGTGTTTTTATCTCCGTCCTCGTTATTATTTATATACAAATTTATATACAATAAGGATCCCTGGGGGATCGTTTCTGAGAAAGGGGAACAAATGAGTATCGTAGAGTATCTGAAAGTAATCCTGCTTGGGATTGTGGAGGGAATCACAGAGTGGCTTCCCATCAGCAGCACCGGTCATATGATCCTGGTGGATGAATTTATCCATCTGGATGTCTCAAAAGAATTTATGGATTTATTCCTGGTGGTGATCCAGCTGGGAGCTATTCTGGCAGTAGTGGTTCTCTATTGGAATAAGCTGTGGCCGTTTTACATCCGTAAGCTCTCCAGACGAACAGAGCTTGCCATCAAACGCAAACCAAAATGGGCACAGATTGTCCTGACTTTTGTGGAGCGGTTCTGTGATAAAGACAAATGGATTCTGTGGTTTAAGATTATCGTGGCATGTATTCCTACCATTGTGATCGCACTTCCGTTTAACGACTTTATTGAAGAAAAGTTTATGAACTACGTCGTGGTAGCCATTGCGCTGATCGTATACGGTATACTTTTCATTGTGATAGAAAATTACAACAAAAAAAGAACAGCAACCTGCACCAGCCTGGAAGATCTGTCCTTTAAGACGGCGTTCCTTATCGGCTGTTTCCAGGTGCTTTCCGTGATCCCGGGTACCTCCCGTTCCGGCTCTACCATCATCGGAGGTATTCTGGTGGGTACATCCAGAACAGTAGCGGCAGAGTTTACCTTTTTCCTGGGAATTCCGGTCATGTTTGGCGCAAGTCTTCTGAAAATCGTAAAATTCGGCCTGAGCTTTACCGGAACAGAGGTTGTGATTCTGCTTCTGGGTATGGTGGTGGCTTTTGTGGTATCCATCCTGGCAATCAAATTCCTGATGGGATATATCAAAAAGCACGATTTCAAAGCATTCGGCTGGTATCGTATCATTCTTGGCATCCTGGTGCTGGGATACTTTATCGGAAAAAACCTGCTGGCATAGCGGGAGAATGGAGAGGTACATAAAATGGGAAAATACGTGATGGCACTGGATCAGGGGACCACAAGCTCCCGCTGTATCCTTTTTGACAAACAGGGAAATATGTGCAGTGTGGCACAGAAAGAATATACCCAGTTTTATCCAAAGCCGGGCTGGGTGGAGCATGACCCGCACGAAATATGGTCCTCCCAGATGGCAGTGGCCATTGAAGCCATGGGAAAAATCGGGGCAGATGCCCAGGATATCCATGCCATCGGCATTACCAATCAGAGAGAAACGACGATTGTATGGGACAAAAAAACAGGAAATCCCATTTATCCTGCAATTGTTTGGCAGTGCCGAAGAACTGCGGATATGATTGAAGAATTGGAAAAGGAAGGCTTTACGGAAACCATCCGAAGGAAAACCGGGCTGATTCCTGATGCTTATTTTTCCGGTACAAAGATTAAATGGATTCTTGACAATGTCCGGGATGCGCGTGAGGAAGCCGAAAAAGGGAATCTCCTGTTTGGCACAGTAGATACCTGGCTGATCTGGAAGCTGACAAAGGGCGAGGTTCATGTAACGGATTACACCAATGCATCCCGCACCATGCTGTTTGACATTCATAAAAAACAGTGGGACGATGAGATACTGGAGCATCTCGGAATTCCGAAATGTATGCTGCCTGAGGTAAAGCCCAGCAGCTGCATTTATGGCTATACAAACGAGAATCTCATCGGAGGCAGGATTCCCATTGCAGGAGCGGCAGGAGACCAGCAGGCTGCTTTGTTCGGGCAGTGCTGCTTTGAATCCGGGGATGTAAAGAATACATACGGAACCGGCTGTTTCCTCCTGATGCATACAGGAAATCAGGCCGTGGAATCCAATCATGGGCTGCTTACCACCATCGCCGTAAATCCGGATGGTACTCCGGGATACGCCCTGGAGGGAAGTGTGTTTGTGGCAGGAGCTGCGATCCAGTGGCTGCGTGATGAGGTCGGGATTCTGGAAAATGCACCTGCCTCCGAGGAATACTGCCGATCAGTCCCGGACACCAATGGAGTCTATGTGGTCCCGGCTTTTACAGGTCTGGGAGCTCCTTACTGGGATCAGTATGCCAGAGGAGCAATTCTGGGACTTACGAGAGGAGCGGGAAAAGCGCATCTCATCCGGGCAACCGTGGAGTCCCTGGCTTATCAGGTGAATGATGTAATCCAGGCCATGGAAAAGGATGCCGGAGTACGCCTGAGCTCCCTTCGTGTGGATGGCGGCGCAAGTGCCAATAATTTCCTGATGCAGTTTGAGGCAGACCTTCTGGACGCAGAAGTGGTAAGGCCAAGCTGCATTGAGACGACCGCTCTCGGGGCTGCATATCTGGCAGGACTTGCTTCCGGATTCTGGAAAAATGCAGATGAGGTGAAGAAGAACTGGAATGTGGGCCGTACTTTTCACCCTTGTATTTCAGAAGAGGAGCGAAATAAAAAATTAAAGGGCTGGAAAAAGGCAGTGAAATGCACCTTTGACTGGGCAAAAGACGATTAAAAGAAATGCAGACAAAAATAAACCGGACATTTGAAGGAGTGGAATAATGAGATACAAGAGGATCATGATGATATTGGCTGTAAGTCTGTCCCTTGTGATGGCAGGCTGTGGAAGCAATCAGATACAGGTAGAGATCACCCCTACACCGGCGGCAACGCCGACGCCCACACCAGCTCCGGCCACACCGACTCCGACGCCGCTTCCGACAGCGACTCCTGCGCCCCGGCTGATCGGAACAAAGACGGCGGATTCGAAATGTATTTATCTCACAAACAATACCAAGAAAGTACTGCGTAGGCTTTACGTGAAAGTTTCCGGTGCGGAAGACTGGGGAAAGAGTCTGATTCCCAATGAAAGCTCTGTGAAATCTGCAGAGCAGGTCAGAATGTATTATACGCCGCAGGGAGAAGGTATTACCTATGATATGCGCTTTGTGGACGGCGATGGAAGTACCTATGAGATTTACAGCGTGAATCTTTCCGATATGGAGAGGGCAAGCCTGAAAAAGGATGAGGAGCAGGGACTCTATTATCTGAGTTACATGAGTGTCAGCCAGAAGAGCGAGAGGGACACAAAGGACAATTATACCAGCAGCTATGGCTCCGACAGCAGTGACTCGGATATGGAATACTACGACGATTATAGTGACTGGAATGAAAGCTATTATGAGGAAAGCTATTATGATGAAAGTTACTATGATGACAGCAGTGACGATTCTGATTATTACTATGATTCTGATGAAGACGATGGATCCTACGACAATTCTGACGGTGAGATCGTGTGGAACGAAGATGGAGACTGGAATTAAAAAAAGAAAACCTCTGCCTTGTGGCGGAGGTTCCTTTTTTTAGCGGGAAAATCTGATGGAAAGTATCTACAGATAAAGGATTTCGCCCGTGTGGGTGATATCGTATCCCGTCTGATTGTAAAGACCGGTACGGAAATCCTCGGAATGTACGATATCCAGAAGAGCGGAAAATCCTGGCTTTTCTAAAGAGGAGGCTTCCATCACCAGATACATGGGAAGGATTCCAAGAGGAATGAAATCCAGGTTTCTGGCATGGCGTGCCACTGCTTCTTCTCCTACCGCAACATCGGCTCTTTGGCTTATGACTGCCGCGGCAGTGGAAAGATCCGAGACAAGCTCATTCTGATAACCGGAAATCATATCCGGGGAAATGCAGGCTTCTTTCAGACAATAGTCCAGGAAAATCCTGCGGGTGCTGCCCTTTTCACGGTTTGCCAGAATTACATCTGCACGGGAAAGATTCTGAAAGCCGGTAATGTGTCTGGGATTTCCCTTCGCGACATAAAAACCAATGGGATATTCGTACAGACAGACCAGTGCCAGGGAAATTCCGGGAACAAGCCGGGAAATATCCTCTGGCTTCATGCTGGCTGAGGCAATGTGTACTTTCCCAAAGTACAGGGAGTATAGCCCGTTATAGGAATTCATATGGGACTGCAGTACCGGCATTCCCTGGGGATGAACTGCCATCTGTGTCAGGAGAAGCTCCAGAGCAGGGGAGGTTTGTCCGCTCAGGATCAACCCGTTGGAATGAAGCAGATAATCCCGTTTCAGGACAGAGCTTTCCGGCTGGAAATCGGGCTGATAAAGCTCCGCCTCGCCGGAGGACTGGGGGGAATTGTGAAGATACTGCTCCAGCTGCTCTTCGCTGATGCGGAGCTGTTTCCCAACCTTTGAGGAGCTGAGTTCCCCTCTTTTGATGAGATCGTATACAGTTGTTTTTTTGATTTTCAGCTTATCGGCTACTTCCTGGGCTGTATAAAATTTATTCATCAATTCCCACCATTACATTTGTTGCCTTGATCACTGCATATGCATCAGAGCCGACTCTGAGATTCAATTCCTCGACGGCGGCACAGGAGATGGTTGCCGTAATGATATTGCCTCCTCCGATATCAATAGAGACGATGGAGTTAACCGCTCCTCTGTTGATGCTGATGACTTTTCCCTTTAACTGATTGCGGGCACTGAGTTTCATAACTGATTCCTCTTTTCTATCCATGATTATTTATTTCCTATGATAGCATGGGGAAAAGGAATTGACAAGGAAATAATAATCGTATAAAATTAATAAAACAGATTTAAACCAAACAA
>JALERH010000098.1 GCA_022764275.1 Blautia sp.
TGTCACTACCAAGTTTGACTTTTCTGATGGTATTCTCCAGAGCTCTCATATCTACCGGTTTTGATAAATGAGCATTCATGCCCGCCTTAAGAGCCTCCTGAATATCTTCCGTGAAAGCATTTGCTGTCATGGCAATGATAGCCTACCCGAACTGTCTTTTGCTCCGTCTCATCCGCCATTGCTGTAATAGGGCAGAATGACACTGAAATGAGAAAAAAACAGAGAAGTCCTGCTGTAATTTTATTTATCAACTGTGCGATATGTCGTTTACAAGCTTCATCAACATTTAACCTTAATTTTGAATTATATTATACCCGTCCCCTGAAATACAAGACATATTCTCCATTTTTCCTGGGTTTCAGCTTGTTGTCATGGGAAATGTCACTTCCACATAACATAGAAACTTGTCAATGTTTTTAACTTTCATTTTTTTCAAATCAATTGTTTTTTCATAATGGCGTTTTGGAAGAATACATCCTGGCAATATTTTCTTCCACATCATCCTCCGTAGAATTCCTTTGCACCTGTGGGTGCTGCACAGCGATCTTCTTCAGATTATCTATACGCCGGCTGACAGACTCTGCTATCGCTTTGATACGGTTAGTGTCTATATATTCCTTTGCCTCATCCGCAGACAGAGTCATTGTAATCAGTTCTTCCACATCAGAAAGCCTGCTAAAATCAATCCAGCTAAAATCGGATACCAACTTGAGCTGTTCGATGTGATGTTTTTTGAATGGTTTACATTCTATGTCAAGCTCTCCACGAATCTGTCCGGCAACTTTATCGTAGCCAAGGGACGATCCACTGTCATAGATTGGTGCCATGCCAAGCCATTCCAACGTTTCTGCATTGCGCAGAGCTCCGAAATTATTCAGATGACGGTCTTCGTTGGCAATAATGTAATCTAAAACGATCATGCGGTCAAGGAAAGATACAGTCTCTTTTATTCCCAACGATGCACAGCAATTCACAAAATGCTGATACACGGAGGTGCTGTTGCTCTTTTTTTGCGTCTGTATGATACGCCATGCGGGAATAAGTTCAGTCTCTTCTCCTACAAAGTCTTCACACACACTGTAAGGCGCTCCTTTGTTCCATGTAACTTTATAGGGAACATGAGGAATTCCCAGCCGCTTCATGATTTCGCCTGCAATTACTTCATTGAATGGCTGCTGCCTGAATGGATTGGAACCGCCTTTTACCAGACAGCGTTTTCCATCAATAATCTTCCATCTTTTTTTTAAATTACCGTCCGAGGTGTTATCAGGAGAACAGAAATCCAGCACATTTTTGTTTTTATTCTTTCCAAAAAGAACATCACCTATGTCATCCGAAAAGTCATTTGTAAAAAAGTTTATCTTATCCCACGTAAGTTCTGATCCCTCAGGACAAATCCAATACTGATCGGAAAGGCTAAGCCCGTAACACCGGACAAGAAGCATTTTCGTACTGGTTATATCCAATGCTTCCAGTGCCTCACGGATACCGGAACGACTTGACGGGATAGACCGATCTGTCCACCATTCATTCAGTGCCCCACGATCTGCAGCACCCCGACGAATTGGAACACCTACAGGCAAAAGCTCCGGAGCAAATACCGTATTGATCTTTTGTATATAGCTGGCAGCGTCATCAATCTCAATATCGGCGACTGCTGTTCGTTTATGCATCAGGATATACTTCATTTTTAATACCTCACTTCAATCATGGCCGTAATGAAAGTCAAAATAGGATATAAATTTTCAGGGTTTCATATGTTTCTGTCTGGTTCCAGTAATCCAGTAAGTTGGTTCCCATATGCAGCCTCCATTTCCACAACAATGCCCCACTATTTTAAAAATCAGTTCTGCTTTTATAGAAAATATAATATTATGTTAGCATTTTCTCTTTCTCATGGCAAGTCGTTCATGAAGTAAATTCAGGAATCTCCAAGCCGCAAAATGGCTTTCATATCCTCATTTTCCAGTGTAATATTCCATTTTTCTCTGGTTAAAGTACTGCAAAAACAGTATAATGAACACATGTATACATACGAACATTACGAAATATTATAAGGAGGATTTAAGAATGAAGAAAATAAAATGGGGTGTGATGGGTACTGCTTATATCTTCGAGCGTGATACTGCGGAAGGAATGCGCCAGGCTGAAAACTGCGAAATGTACGCAATTGCCGGACGCAGCCCGGAAAAAGCAGAAATGTTTAAAGAAAAATACGGTTTCGAAAAAGCCTGCGGAAGCTATGATGAGCTGTTGACTGATCCGGAAGTGGAAGCCATTTATATTCCCCTTCCCAACACCATGCATTATGAGTGGACAATCAGGGCTCTGAAGGCAAAAAAGCATGTGCTGTGTGAAAAGCCCATAGCTCCTACCGCAAAAGAAGCACAGGAAATGTTTGATGCTGCAAGGGAAAACGGTGTTTATCTGATGGAAGCTTTTGCCTATCAGCACAGCCCTTATATCGAGGCTCTCAGCCGTGAGATTCAGAAGGGAACCATCGGTGATGTCCGCTATATGGAAGCAGCGCTGATCACATCGGACTACAATCAGAACAATATTCGCATGCGCAGAGATTCCCTGGGAGGCTGCACCTATGATCTTGGTGTTTACTGCAGCAGTCTGATTCTGCGCATTCTGGGAAAGGAACCGGGAAAAATCCAGGCTGTCAGCACTTTCTCTGATGAGCATATTGATCTTTATACGGCTGTCCTGATGGAATATGACAATGGAATCCAGGCAAACTTTGACTGTGGTATGGTACTTGCCACAGATAAAAATTCCGCACTGGACCGCTTTCAGATTCATGGCACAAAAGGATCCATCAAATCCGAGGTGTTTGGATTCAATGCTCCGGGCGAGCTAAAATACCGTATCCAGACCTTTGACGGCAGAGATGAGATTAAGACTGTTTCTGTACCTCATAATTACAGGCTGGAAGTAGAACAGCTGGGCCGCTGCATCACCGATGGAGAAAAGCCCGTTGTGACAGAAAGTTTCTCTCTCAGCAATGCCAGAACCATCGATCGGATTCTGGAAGCTATTAAATACTGATAAGAAAAGGGCTTCACATCGTAAAATGTGAAGCCTCTCCTTTTTTTCATCAACTCATTCAAGCATTTTCGGGCCCAGATTTCCTTCCTTGTAGTGTTTACGGCAAAGTGCCGTGTAATGGTCATTTCCACCTATGAAAAGCTGTTCCCCGGAACGAATCATTTCTCCGTCTTCCGTAAAACGCGCATTGCATTTAGCCCCTCTCCCGCACCAGCAGACAGTCTTGAGTTCTTCGATCACATCAGCCCATGCCAGAAGCCACATACTTCCCTCAAACAATTCTCTGCGGAAGTCTGTTCTCAGACCATAGCAGATCACCGGACAATCCAGATCATCCACGATATGAATAAAAAACTCAATTTCCGATTTCCTGCAGAACTGGGCTTCGTCCACGATGACACAGTCATAGCCCTGAATCTCTGCATCCGTCATCCTGCAAAGCTCATCTACATAGATACATTTCTGTTCCAGTCCTATACGGCTTCGGATGACTCCGTTATCTCTGGTGTCCTGCCTTGGCTTTGCCAGAAGAGCACGTTTTCCTCTTTCATAAAAATTGTATGCAACCATGATGGCATTGGCAGTTTTCGAGCTGCCCATTGTACCATGCCGGAAATATAACTTTGCCATTTTTTTCTCCTTTGATTTTTTATCAGAATGCGTTTCGTCCGCACACATATGGATTATATCACATCTGCGATAAATGATATAGATTCAATACCAATTTCTTTAATCGCCCGCCAATTTTCCCCATATTTGACAAGATCAGCTAAACATGTTAAGGTAAACCGGAAATATTAAGGGAAAAGAGGAAAATTATTATGAGAAAAAAAGTAACAAAACAGAAAGCGACAGAAAAAGCAGCTCTTGCTATCTGTTCAAGGGTTACTGAGGTTACTCTTGAAATTTTCGAAACCAATGTTACTATGAAAGCTATTGAAGAGGCAGTAAAAAAAGATGCCGCTGATAAAAAACTCAAGGGTGAGATCAAGATTTATGTAAATGCTGAACACCGTGCTGCATATTACACCGTAGACGGAGAGGGTTCTGAGGTAAATAAAATCGATTTAAAAGCTTTATGATTTCTGTTCCGGTATCCAGGCGGATGTACGAAGAACTTAAAAAGCGCATTTGATATGGAAAAAAGCCCACAGACCTTGAAAACAAGCGCCTGCGGGCTTTTTCATGCTCATATCATTTATACTGCGGAGATTCTTTTTCTATTGTTCGCCCCATTCTCCTCCATATGGATCCATCCAGAGACCATCTTCACGAAGGAAATACGTGTTATCCTGGCTGTCCTTCCACTCGCCGTTTTCATCCTCATAAATAATAACGGAATCGCCGTTTTCCTCATTAATCAGAGTTATGGTATTTGTCCGGCTTGCCGGAGGAAGCTCTCCTGCCTCCCATGGATCGTAAATGGTCAATCTGCTTCCTTCTGAATTTGTCCAGACAGAACCGTCATCTGAATCAACAGTGTAGACAATGCCGCCGTCATCTTTCCAGGAACCATCAGAATATCTGGTAATCGTTACCGTATTTCCGTTCTGGTAATACAGTGTCTTTGTACTTCCTACGCTGTTCTCTGTACTGGAACCTGCGGAAGATCCTGAACCACTTCCGGCAACAGCCTGTTTCGTATCTTTGATGTTGATCTTCACACTCTCCATCGCATCCCGAACATCTTCAAAATGCTCTTCATCTGCGGCGAAACCGGTAATGATAAATACTTCATTTCGGTTGGAAAGATAAGTCTGACAGACATTATCATAAGTATCATCGGCTACTGTCGGCCTGGGCAGTTCATCTCCGTTTCTGTAATGAAGCAGCGTAATAAGCTCACTTCCATTTGACAGGCTGACCCATGTATCCGGATCTTTTATTTCCTGCCATGAATCATCCGGGAGTTCCAGTGACAGAACTCCGTCTGATGTGGTAAATGTTTCGGTTTTGTCACCAGCACCGACAGATAAGACGCCAATCGTACATAAGCAGATTGCCAGAACCGTCCCTATCATTCGTTTCTTCATGCAGTCATCCTCCCTTGATAAAATTTATACTAAAATTATAGCACTGCAATAATGGGGATTGTAATCTTTATCTTCTTTTTTATAGCAGCATATCTTTACAGCGTTTCTTATAATATGCAATTGCATATTTCAGGATGATACTGATTGTCTTTCTCAAATAAGACTCGAAGCATTGTTCCACGATGAATCCGGTTTTATCGATATAGTAAAAGTCTTCCAACCGCACTTTTTCAAAAATATCGATTCCGATTGGAAGTTTCTTTTTTGAAATTGTTTTCATATCGTCCGCTCCTCTTATCGCTTAACATTTCTCCCTGTCCTTGAGTATTTTTCAGTTTTACTGATTGATATTCTGCAGCAGTGAATTCATCTGCTGATAAAGGTCTTCTTTCGTAGCAGCTCCCATCACGATGGAGACAAATGGCTTGCCAAAAGCATTCTGTGAAAGCAGCGCCAGACAATTTCCGGCATTGCTGGTGGTCCCGGTTTTTCCTCCCAGAATCGTCACATTCTTCGGTGCAGTCGCCTCCCCCGTCAGATAATGGTCGGTGGCATCCAATACCGTACTGACAGGAGTTCCGTCTGCTCTGGTGTATTCTACTGTGTAGGAAGAAAGCTGCGTAATCTGGGTAAACTCCGGATAATTCAGCGCTTCCTTTAACATAAGATAAATATCATAAGTGGTTGTGTAATGATTCTCATCCTGCAGACCATGTGGATTGGAAAAATGAGTTCCGGTGCATCCAAGCTGTGCCGCATAGCTGTTCATCATGCTGACAAAATTTTCCATCGTGCCTCCGACGTGTTCTGCAATGGCAGATGCCGCGTCATTTCCGGAGTACACCAGAAGGCAGCGCAGAAGCTGATCCATCGTCAGACGGTCTCCGGCCTGAAAGCCACAAACCTGGGAACCTTCCTCCAGAGTCACATTTTCCTGCGTGATCGTCACGGTTTCATCCATATTTCCATATTTCAGTGCCAGCATAGCTGTCATGATCTTTGTAATACTGGCCGGATAAACCCGCGCAAATGGTTCTTTGGCATAGAGAACACTCTTATTATCCAGATTTAATAGGACGCCCTTCTGATCCTCCCCAAGAGTGACATTCTCCAGTGCCACATCTCCTTCCACCACACACAGATTCTTCGCAAAAGCCTCTGCACGCAGATTTTCCCGTGAAGAAAGGGTGTCTTCAAACTCTCTGGATGCCAGATATGGTTCATTTATTCCGGTAAATAAGCCGCCGTTCTGAATAAGGTAAATCGCCCCCACGCCGCCGGCTGCCAGTCCCACCAGAAGCACCAGAAGCAGGATCGTATTTCGGATTCTCCTCCGACGCCTTCTCCTCATTCGCTCTTTTCTGGTCATTTTTCTGGTCGTCATAGGTATTCCTCTTTCTCGTAAATATCTTTTTTCTTCAGTTCTTTGTTATAAGCACTGCTCTGCAGTCCCACATTCAGCACCAGCCCCATGCCAATGAAAAGACTGACGATGGAGGTCAGTCCATAGCTTACAAAGGGCAGCGGCGTTCCGGTATTGGGCGCAATTCCCGTAGCCACACAGATGTTGATAAAGCTCTGGATTGCCACAATACTGCCTACGCCACAACACAGAACCTTTCCGGCCATGTCCTTGGCCCGGAGGCTCATGCGGATGCATTCAAGTGAAACAAACAACAGGAGCAGTACAATTACTGTACAGCCAATAAAACCGTACTCCTCTCCCGCTACGGCAAAAATAAAGTCTGTCTGGTTCTCCGCCACGAAATTTCCCTCATTGACAGAGGAGACATCCTCATCACCGGCTAATTTTTTTCCCATCAGCTCACCGGAAGCAATGGCTGTCTTGGAATTTTTCTGCTGTTCAATATCATCCGAATATTCCTCATTTTCCGGGTACAGGAAGGACATGATACGGTCCCTCTGATAATCGTGGATCAGCTTCTGATCCGGCTGGACGACAATGGAGAGGAAGATGATGACCAGCGGTACCACAATCAGTACCGCCCCGCCAATGATCTTATAGCTCAGTCCTGCCACATACAGAAGGATGCAGACAACCACAATAACCGTAATCGTGTTTTTCATATCCGGCTGAATATAGATCAAAGCCAGAGGCACGGCAAGCAGTACTGCCGTTTCTGCCAGAACCCGGAACGTATTCAGATCCTCTTCATGGTCCATAAAAAATTTCGCAAAAAAGAGAATGATGATAATTTTGGAAAGTTCCGTGGGCTGAAACTGAATGAATCCAAGATTCAGCCAGCGCGCAGCACCGTTACTGCTGGAACCAAAAGCATAAACCGCCAAAAGCATCAGAATATTTGCCCCGTACATGATCCACTGGAAATTCAGAATCCAGGAATAATCCATAAGGGACAGGATCACCATAAGCACTATTCCCATCAAAACGCCCATGATCTGTCTGTTTCTGAGATCAGCCCTTGCACTTGAAACAAGCAGCACACCAATCGCACTGATTGCCAGAAGAAAAAACACCAGTCTGAAATTGTAGAACCGCAGCTTATACTGTCTTATCATAAACTATCTATCCTTTTTCTTTAACACAGGAATATAGGCCGTCAGAATCGGCGGTTCCTGTGAAATCTGTATTCTTACCTCGTCTTCTTCAATTGTTACATATTTCTTTACGGTATGTACCAGATCGTTCTTCAGCATTTTTATCATCTGTGGAGAGCATTCAATACGTTCTGAAACCAGGAGTAGCTTCATTCTGTCACGGGCATATCCTGCAGAACGCCTTTTCTCACGCAAAAAGGATTTCATATGGATTCCCTCCTAAATCTGCCGCTATTTCCGAAACATTCCGCTTAATCTTTTTAAAACTCCTCTTTTCTGGTGGATGTCCGTAAATGGAATCTCCTCCCCCAGAAGACGTTTGCAGATATTGCGGTATTCCTGCTCCGCCTGAGAATTTTTACCTGACAGGGGCTCTCCCTGATTTGTGGCAACCACAATCTGCTCGTCATCCAGAATGGTTCCAATGAGATTCACTGCCAGAATTTCAATCACGTCATCTACAGACATCATATCGCCTCTGGCGATCATATCCGGACGCAGCCGGTTGATGATCAGATGAATATCCCGGATGTCATTTGCCTCCAGAAGCCCGATGATACGATCCGCATCACGAATAGCAGAGACCTCCGGTGTCGTCACCACCAGCGCCTTGTCTGCTCCGGCAATGGCATTTTTAAAGCCCTGCTCGATTCCTGCCGGACAATCCAGAAGCACAAAATCAAATTCCTCCCGCAGGCTCTCCGTAAGCTTGATCATCTGTTCCGGAGAAACAGCGGTTTTATCTTTCGTCTGGGCAGATGGAAGAAGGTAAAGATCCGGATGGCGCTTATCCTTTATCAGGGCCTGACGAAGCCGGCAGCTTCCGTTTACCACATCTACCAGGTTATACACAATTCTGTTTTCCAGCCCCAGAACCACATCCAGATTCCGAAGACCGATGTCGGTGTCTACCACCACTACTTTTTTACCCATCATAGCCAGTCCGGTACCAATATTTGCGACTGTGGTCGTCTTTCCAACGCCGCCCTTCCCGGAAGTAATGACGATGACTTCACTCATTTTCTCTGAAACCTCCTAAACAAAATGTTCCAAAATTCTGGTCTTCTCTTCGGTCTATTAGTCATTCTGGGTATCACTTACATCACTGGAAGCAATTCCTGTAATAATCGACTCCTTATCTGCCAAATCAAAAATGTATTTAAAAATATCATTAGCTGCCAAACAAGCATTACCGGAGCTGTAGCCATTTGCGATTCGCACAGCGATTGCATATTTCGGCTCCGAAACCGGTGCATAACCGATGAAAAGAGCATGGTTGGGGTGGTAAATATCCACCTCAGCCGTACCGGTCTTACCGGCAACGTCAACTCCAAGTCCGTAAAACTGATCATGGGTCTGGATAACCCGATACATACCATCATGGATATCAGCCCACACATTATCCGGTACATCAATGGTGTTTTCAATCTTCGGCTCGTAATCCTCCACCACCTGTCCTCTGGAATCCATTACCTTATCCAGAAGTGACAGCTTAAACACAGTACCTGATGTGGCAAGTGCCGTGGCATAACGGGCCAGTCCCACCGTAGTATACAGATGATTACCCTGTCCGATATAGGAAGGAACTGCATTTTTATCAGAAACCTTTGGAGAAGCTTCTGAAATTTCAATTCCTGTTTTTCTGTCAAGTCCGATCAGGGAAGCGTATTCTTTCAGTTTATTCAGGCTTTGTGCCTCTGAAAATTCATTATCACCTGTCTTGCCAAGCTGGAACCCGATCATATTAAAGAAATAGTTACAGGACTGCTCGATTGCAGTTCGAACGTCAATTCCGCCGTGACCTTCCTTGTTCCAGCAGTAAATAGGTGGATCCACATAATCAAATTTTCCGGTACATTCAATGTACGTCCCGTCGTCAATGACACCTTCCATCATTCCTGCAATGGTAGAAAGCGGTTTCAACGTGGAACCAGGTGCCGTTGTCTGCTGAGTCGCCTTGTTGAAGAACGGACTTGACTGGTCAAGTGCGAGCTTTGCATAATATTCCGTGTCCATATTATTGGTAAGACGGTTATTATCAAAGCCCGGATAGGAGACACATGCCAGCACCTCTCCCGTCTGTACATCCGTAACCACTGCAGAAGCCGAACAAGGTTCCAGAGCAAGCTGAGCCGGCTCAATCTCCAGATTGGCAATCTTATTGATCATAAAATCATATGCCCCCAGCGTACCGGAAGCAAGCTTCTCATACACACCGTCCTCCTTTGACAGTACCCCCTGCTCATAAAGAACCAGGCAAAGCTCCTGACCGGAAATGGTATCTTCCTGCAGCATATATTTATACAGCAGCTTGGAAAAACCCAGATCTGTTTCCAGATAATCTGTAATATAATCTGTCAGAGCCTGATAAATTTCCTCCGAGTCCAGATACTCCCCATCCGGGGAAAATCTGGAAATATCGATCCAGTTCTGACTGGTAGCATAGGTCAGGTACGTTTTTAAACTGATGCTCTCATCTGTAACCCAGGCTTTATAGGTTGGATCCGAGGTGTCAATGGCGTCCTTTGAAATAATCTTCAGAGTATCCCTCAGCATATCGTTGCAGATATAGGAAAGATACTCCCGTATCTGCTTGTCCTCATCCTTATAAGCCGGCGGATTTTCTCCGTTCAGCCTACTGCTTATTGTATCAAAAACCTGCCGCTGCTTTTGTTGAAATTTGGCATATAAATTTTTTTCTGTATCAGAAGCATCTTCGTCATCAAATTTTTCAATATCAATGACACTGTTCGACACCAGAGCGTTATATACGTCATAAATCGGGATACGGATCTGTGCTGCATCCTGAACGCCTTCATAATCAAAGGACTTGGTCGCTTCAATTTTGGAAAGAAGAACGCCTGCCACACGCTGTTTCAGAATCTGATAAATACCGGACTGCCAGTCTGCATCAATGGTAATCTGCACATCATTTCCTGCAGCCGGTTCTACCTTGGTATCCTCATCAATCTTTAATACTTTTCCAAGATTATCCACAGAAACCGTCTCTTTTCCGTCTGTTCCCTGGAGCGTCAGCTCCATGTACTGTTCAATTCCGGCTTTTCCGATAATGGCATCGTTGCTGTAATCCGAGTTCTGTTTCCGAAGGTTTTCCAGTTCCTCCGCAGATGCTTTTCCGGTATAGCCCAGAATAGGCGCCATACTCTCGTCGTCTATGTACTCCCGAACGGAATCCTCCACCACTTCAATACCCTGAAGTTCATTTTTATTTTCCGTAATTGCCGCCACAGACTCTTCGCTTACATTGGCGGCAATGGTTACCGGCATATATTTCTTAAAGCTGTTGGTGCTCAGTTCATAGCGGATAATGGTCATATCCAGTATCTGCTGCCTGGTAAGCTGCTCCGGAAGCCCGTGAGATTCCAGTTCTTCCGCTGAATATGCCTTTTCCCCTTCCAGAATAATGGAGAATCTGGAGGAACCGTACAGATATGCCATCATTTCCTCTGCTGTGGCATTCTTCTGCTCATCCGTCAGCTCATCAATGAGGGAACAGCCGTAGATATCCGCACGGAAACGGTTTAGGGTAAAACCCTCCCCCACATCAAAAACATACTGCCCGTTATCGTCGAGAACAATATGAAACGAATGGGAAATACTGTCTCCATTCTTTTCCAGGATCTGCAGTACCCGGTATGCAATCCCGTTCAACGTCAGATTTTTTTCTCTGGTACTGTTGTAAGATCCGTTGTCCTCAAAGGTAATGGAATAGGAAAGCACATTTGTTGCCAGAACTTCTCCGTTCCGATCCAGAATCTTTCCACGGGTGCTTTTTAAAACACGGGTCTTGGTTGTTCTGCTCTGAAATTTATTGATATAGTCTTCGCCCTGAATAATCTGCAGATTAAAAAGCTGCCGGATCAGAATGCAGGACATAAAAATAAAAACCAACGCAAGAACCGTGGTCCGCTTTAATCTTATTTTCTTTAAAACTGATTTTATTTTAGTACCCAAATTGACTCACTTTCTTTCCTTGCGATGCTCATGAATCGATAGTTAATGTAACGAAATACCCGGTACACGATCAGGCTGAGGAATACCGTGTAAAATACCTCCGGAATGATGATTCGGAATAAATAAGTCCCAAGTCCCAGACGCCCGCGCAGAAGAAACTGTAGCCCGTAAACGGCCAGATTATAAAACAGATCCGCCAAAGCGGTCAGGAACATGGGAACCTTTACGTCATTGTCATAATAAATCCTGTGTGCATAGCCACACAAAAAACCTGTATACATGTATACCAGAGCATAAAAGCCAAACAGTGAACCATAGAACAGATCCACCAGAAGACCTGAGAAAAAGCCAACCCACAGCCCGCTCTTTCTGCCGCGCATCAGTCCCATGGAAACACAGAGCACCAGCATAAGATTCGGCGTAATGGATCCAATGGAGATCAGATCCATTACTGTGCACTGAAGAAGAAAGCATACAATAATGGTGAAAAAAAGTACGACTTTACTCTTCATCAGCCCCTCCCTCCTGAGAATCACTTTCAGAGTCGTCTCCCCGGGTGACAGCATCCTGTTTATTCACAGTGATGACAAACACATCCTTTAAATGCTGAAAATCCACAGGGGTTACAATGGTTCCGGTCTTTGTCAGATTATTGCTGTCCTGCTCGATTTCGTTCACATAGCCGATAAAAAGACCTTCTACATATTTGTCACTGATATTGGAGGTGACAATTCGCTCACCTACTGTCACCTTATCTTCCTGGTCATAAAGCTGTTCAAAGCGCAGTTTTCCTTCATCGATCAGCTCCAGATCCCCCTGTACCACACAATTGTCCGAGGTACTTACGGTCATGGCGCTAACGCTGCTGCTGTCGTCAATGATAGAACGGACGGTAGCCCAGCTCGAACCAACCTCTGTCACAATTCCAACCAGTCCTTTTCCGGCAATCACATTGTTATCCACCCGGATGCCATCCTTACTTCCCTTATTGATCATAAAGGTGTCATACCAGTTGCCGGGATCCTTGGAAATGATCTTTGCCGCCACCTTTGGATATTCGGAATACTCCTCATCCAGCTTATAGAGCTCTTTCAGACGGATATACTCACTCTGATCCTGTATCAGGCGGTTGTTCTGCGAAGTCAGGCTGTCAATTTCTGCTTTCAGCTCTTCATTTTCCAACAGAAGATCCTGCTTATCCTGAAAGCTGTCCCTGACACTGGTTATGACAGAACCAATCTTATTAATGCTTTTCTCAAAAGGCACCACAATGATTCCCGCCGCTTCCTGCAATGGTGCGGAAGTCACACCGGATGCAAAGGTAGCCACGATGCAGCACAGGCAGAAAATCGTCATGATAGCCAGAAGATGTTTACTTTTCAGATTAATACGAAAATGAAATTTCTTTTTCAGTTTTTTCATCAATGGTACCCCTAAAAAAACTATAATTTTCTCTGCCGGATAGGCTGAGCCCATTTCCGCAGGTCTTTGTCATGAATAATTTTTTCCAGGCCGCTCACAGCAGACGTCTCGTAAAGATCAGACAGATTATAGGTAAAGCCTGTATAGCTTGCAAGATACTGGTCTATGTAAGGAATCCTGGTACTTCCTCCGGTCAGATAAATGCCTTCTTTGGCAATCTGATAGGAAATCTGAGGTGGTATCCTCTCCAGAAACGTCTTCATCTCTGCCGCAATCTCGTTTACACAGTTCATAATCCCGGCATTTACCACATAAGCGGATACGATCTCCTCCCTGGGAAGGCCGGATACACTGTCGATTCCCACCACTTTACGCGCCTGTTTGTGCTGGTCGGACAAACGTCCCATAACCAGCTTTAAGCGTTTGCCGGTACGTGTACCGATCTGCAGGTTATAACGCTTGCGCACCTCGCTGCAGATGGCCTCATTCATCTGGCGGCCTCCGATGGGAATCTTTTTGCTGATAATGATCTTTCCTCCGGTAATGATGGAAAACTCCGTACTCTGTGCGCCGATATTTACCACCATGCTGCCCTCGTTTTTCTCTATGTCCACGCCCATGGCAAGTGCATCTGCGATAGGCGCCTCCACCATGTAAACGCGGTTTTTTCTGAGCCAGTGGCCGTTTGCCACCGCATAATAAGCCCGCTTCTCTATGGCAGTCATGTCAAGAGGAACGGAAAAGTACATCACGGAACCAACACCGAGAATCCTGTCAATCTTTCTCATCATACTGTAAAGTACGATCTCCTGTAATTCCAGATTGGCTATCATGCCAAAAGCCATCGGCGAACTTACGGAAATGTCGGTTGGTGCTTTTTCAAACATTTCATACGCTTCGTTGCCCACGGCTATGATTTTGCGTCCCTTCGACGCAATCATATTCTTCTCGACGTAGCTTTTATTTCGAATCGAGGAATAAACCTTTACGGAGCTGCTTCCAAGGTCAATTCCATATGTTTTTTCAAACAGCATATATCTGTCCCTTCATCACAAATACTCATTCATCAACCCCTGTGACCGGAAACTGAAATACCTGTGATCCCCGATGATGATATGATCCAGAAGCGTGATTCCCATAAGCTCTCCGGCATGGAAAATCCGCTCCGTCACCTGAATGTCATGCTCACTGGGATCCGGGCTCCCACTGGGATGGTTATGGACAAGAACCAGAAAGACCGCATGGAATTTAAGAGCCTCCATAAAAATCTCCCTGGGCGTCACAAGCGTGGCGTTTACCGTACCCTTCGTAACCAGATGCTCTCCCAGCAGATGGTTACGGTTATCAAACATCATACAGAACAAAAGCTCCTGCTCTTCATGGCGGAGCCGCTCCATATAATATTTTGCGATCGTCTCCGGATTGTTAAAAGAGATCCCCGGTTTCGCAGACGCACTGGCCATTCGCTTCGACAACTCCCCGATGCATTTCAGCTGAACGGCCTTTACCTTTCCGATTCCATTTACTTTCATCAGATCCTGGAGGGACAGTCTCATCAGTCCCAGAAGCCCAGGATATGCAGTATCTTTTGTAAGACTCAGGACTTTGTTTGCCAGTGCCAGGGAGTTCACCCCCTGCGTGCCGCTGCGCAGGATCACCGCAAGCAGTTCGCTGTCACTTAGTGCACCTTCTCCCTCCCGGATACATTTCTCATAGGGACGCTGAGATGCCGGCAATTCCTTCATCGTATCTTTTACAGTATTATTCATATATTTACCCAGCTGCTCTCTAAAGCATTGCGGTAAATCGCAGATTTATTTTAGCATAAAAAAGGAGAGATGTATACTCTCTCCTAAAAATTTCTAAACTTTTTAGAAATGGCCTCTGCTGTTTTGATACCATCCATAGCCGCAGAGGTAATCCCTCCGGCGTATCCGGCGCCCTCTCCGCAGGGATAAATTCCCTCCAGATTTGCCTGGAGCAGATCCTTGTCACGGACGATCCGCAGCGGAGAAGAGGTTCTGCTTTCCACTCCGCCAAGCAGTGCATCCGGTCGGTCAAACCCGGGTATTTTTTTCCCGAAAGCCAGGATTCCTTCCTCGATGGAATCTCCTACTTCTTTTGGAAGGATGCCTCGCACATCCGTCAGGGTATAGGCGCCTTTGATACATGGCACTACATCACCAAGCTCTGTACTTGGGACTTGCTTCTGATAATCCCCGAAAAGCTGCACCGGTACCTTTCCCTGTCCGGCCTTCCATGCCGCGCGCTCCAGCTCACGCTGGAAAGCGACTCCGCCAAGCGGCCCCTCCTCCGGAAAGTCCTGCGGGGTCACCGTAACGATCATGGCACTGTTGGCATTTCTGCTGTCACGCGCCTGATAACTCATTCCGTTTACTGCCAGCATATCCGGCTCAGAGGAAGCATTTACCACGTAACCGCCCGGACACATGCAGAAGGAATAAACGCCTCTTCCATTTTTGCACGTATGGGTGACTTTATAGCTGGCAGCCCCTAAGAATGTATTTTCTTCTTCCCCGTAAAGCGCCAGATTCATCATCGTCTGGGGATGCTCGATCCGAAGACCAACTGCGAAGGATTTGGGTTCCATATAGATTCCTTTTCGATTCAGCATCTCAAAGGTATCCCTCGCGCTGTGCCCCACTGCAAGGACACAGACTACTGCCGGAATCTGTTCCTCTCCATTGATTTCCACAGCCTTCAGGGCGTTTTCTCTAAATATCAGATCCGTAACTTTGGTCCTGAAACGGAAGGTTCCTCCCATTTCCTCAATCTGATGCCGCATGGTCTCCACAATCTGTACCAGAACATCCGTACCAAGGTGCGGTTTCTGCTGATAAAGGATTTCTCCGGGTGCTCCGGCTTCCACAAAGCGCTTTAAGACCTCCTGATTACGTCCAAAGGGATCCTTTACAAGCGTATTCAGCTTACCGTCAGAAAAGGTACCCGCTCCTCCTTCTCCGAACTGTACATTGGAATCCGGATCAAGAATGCCGTTTTGCCAGAATCTTTCTACGGTCTGCTGACGCTTCGAAGCTTCCTCACCACGTTCCAGAACAAGAGGACGATATCCTGCTCTTGCCAGATACCAGGCACAGAATAGTCCCGCCGGACCGCTTCCAACCACAACAGGGCGGTGTGCCAGGAATTCCTCTCCCGGCTCCGGAAAGCAATACGGCTTTTCTTCTGTTAACATAATATTATTATCGTGAACCTTTCGCAGTATTTTACTTTCTGCACGATTATCGCGCATCGCCACATCCACAGTATATACAAATTTCTTATCTTCTTTGTGACGTGCATCAAGGGATTGTTTTTTTATTTCATAGGAAAAATCCAGACTGCCGCAGCGCAGGATTTTCGCGATTTTATTTTTCAGCTGCTCCTCTGTATGATTTACAGGCAGCTTTATCTGGGAAATCCGAATCATGATCTATCACTCCACTCTCATAATGCCGCATGGCTTCCGGCGCAGACACCGCTGGACCATGCCCACTGCAGATTATAGCCGCCGCAGGTTCCGTCAATGTCCAAAAGCTCTCCGGCAAAATAAATTCCGGGCACAAGCCGCGATTCCATGGTGCTCTCCTCCACTTCGGAAGTGTCTACACCTCCGGAGCACACCTGTGCCTGTTCAAACGGCATCCCGTCTGTAACGGTAAGGGGAAATTCCTTAATAGCTGACACCAGATCTTTCTGCGCTGTCAGAACCCTGATCAGCTTATCCGGAAAAAGCCCGATAAGAAGCTCTTTTTCATTTTTATAGGGGCAGTTTTTCCGGCGGTTTTCCAGAAATACCGGAATACTCTCCATGGGAAATTCCGGGAGAAAATCAAGCAGCAGGGAAACGTCACAGTTTTCATGCAGTGCCCGGATCGCATAGCGGCTTAGCTGAAAGACCGGAATTCCGGAAACTCCGTACCCGGTTAGCTGCAGCTCTCCCTTTTCGCTTTTCAGCGGAATGCCATTGATGCATAAGGTTACTTCTCCTTCTGTGCGGACTCCCGCCCAGGAAGCAAAGGTTTTCCCACTGCACCGAAGCGCTGTCAGCGCAGGAAGCGGCTTTACCACATGATGCCCCAGCATCTTTGCCAGCGCATACCCGCTTCCGTCTGAGCCGGCGATATTGGAAGCTTTGGAGCCATTTGCGAGAATCACGGCATCTGCCTCATAGCTCCAGCCCTGAGTGCGCACCTTCCAGGTATCTTCCCTGTAGATACCAGTCACCTTTTCATTGGTTTTGATTTTTACTCCCAGGTTTTTTGCCTCCATGCAAAGCACATCCACCACACTCTGTGCCTGCCCGCTGTGTGGATACAGATAACCGTTCCGGTTTACTGTATAAATACCAAGACCGGAAAAGAACCGAATGGTATCCTGCACAGAAAACTGCTTCAGGGCTTCCTGCACAAATTTCGGATGGGTACCGCGGAACGCATCCAGAGGCATCTCGATATTCGTCAGATTGCACTTTCCGTTTCCGGTAGCGCAGATTTTCTTTCCCGGTCTGTCATTCTGCTCCAGAATCGTCACTGCAGCGCCCTTTCGCGCCGCTGCGATGGCTGCCATCAGGCCGGAGGCGCCTCCGCCTGCGACCACGATTCGTTTCTTATCCATAACAATCTCCCTTTTAGCTGTTTTCCAATCTGCCTGATTCTACACAGACTATTTTTTATTTCAGCGTAACCAGATTTTTTTCCACCAGTTTCTGCAGAGACATCATAACGCCAAGCTTGGCATGCTCCCAGGTCAGACCGCCCTGAAAATATACCGCATACGGCTCTTTGAGCGGTCCGTCAGCCGATAGCTCGATAGACGATCCCTGTACGAATGCTCCTGCTGCCATAATTACATCACTGTCATATCCCGGCATGTCCCATGGCTCCGGATCTACATAGCTGTCCACAGGAGCTGCTGCCTGGATTCCCTTACAAAAAGCAATCAGCCTTTCCGGACTTCCCAGTGTCACAGCCTGGATGATATCCTGGCGAGGCTCCACAGAATTCGGAATCACCGGAAATCCAAGCTTCTCATAGACATTAGCTGCAAACACAGCACCTTTTAAAGCTGCCTTTGTCACCATAGGTGCCAGGAAAAATCCCTGGTAGAAGGAACGGTTTACCCCTAAGGAAGCACCTACTTCCATACCAAGTCCCGGGCAGGTCATACGATAGGAAGCGTTCTCCACGCATTCCTTTGTTCCGGCAATATATCCGCCGATCGGCGCCAGTCCGCCGCCCGGATTTTTGATCAGAGAGCCAACGATCATATCGGCTCCCACATCGCTTGGTTCCACGGTATCCACAAACTCTCCATAGCAGTTATCTACCATGCAGATCACATCCGGTTTGATGCTCTTTACAAAAGCGATCAGTTCCCCGATCTGCTTTACGGAAAAGGATGGACGGGTCTGATATCCCTTGGAACGCTGAATTTCCACAAGACGGGTTTTTTCGTTTATGGCTTTTCGGATATTTTCATAATCAAAGGTTCCATCCGGAAGAAGCTCTACCTGTCGATAAGTCACACCATATTCAGCAAGAGAGCCTTTGGACGGGCGGATTCCGATGACCTCCTCCAGCGTATCATACGGTTTTCCCGCAGGAGCCAGAAGCTCATCCCCGGGGCGTAAGTTTCCGAACAATGCAATGGCCAGAGCATGAGTCCCGCAGGCAATCTGCGGGCGTACCAGACAGGCTTCTGTATGAAACGTGTCTGCATAGACTTTTTCCAGAGTGTCACGCCCGTAATCGTTATATCCGTAACCGGAAGAAGATCCGAAACACTCCTCGCTGACACGGTTTTTCTGCATGGCCAGAAGGACCTTCATCTGGTTATATTCGGCAACCTGATCAAACTCTTCGAAGCGTTCCTTCAATGTTTTTTCAATTTCATGACAATAATCATAAACCCGGGAGGAAATCCCAAGCTGCTCATATAATTCTTTCATAATCTCTCCCTTTTTCTTTATAAAATCCCTTTGATGTGACAGACATCCAGCATATACTCCAGGATTTTTTCATCTTCATATCCGAATTCGTCCTTGTTCACCCAGGTGACCTCCGG
>JALERH010000115.1 GCA_022764275.1 Blautia sp.
AAGAAATACCATCTTTTCCAGATTTAATATCTTCCATCATTTGATTAAATTGAATTCTGCCTTCAATGGATTTTCCAGACTTATCCGCATCCTCATACTCGCCGCCGATTTCATAATCATTAAACTCATCAAAGGTTTTTATTCTGGATTTTTGTGCATCCAGAGAATTGCCGTCAATTTGCATGGCTTAGCCTTATCAACTGCCTGCTTGTGGGAGACACTTCCATTTCCAGTCAACAACTGCTCTCCACTCATTGTGAGGATACGATCAAGATGTTCCGCCCAATCCTGCATGGTCATTGCCTGCTCTCGCTCTGCCTGTCGTTCTGCAAAATCAAGATATCCGGATACAAGTTGCCCCATGGCTCGAAGTTCTTTTTCATCCAGATAATTTTTTTTGCAACAACTGCTTCTTTTAAGGTCGGTTGTTTTCCCGCAAATGAGGTAAGCCCCATAAATTCTTTTTCGGCATCTGCTCTGTTATAAATCACTTCTGACGACGTCTGCCCATGAATGGCATAATAGATTTTATTCTGGACTTTCTTGAAAAGGATGGAAATTTCTGCTCTTGGGTCATAGTCAATACTCGTAGCATAGATTTCTAAAACCTGACGATAAAATACTTTTTCAGATGCCCGGATATCACGGATACGTTCCAACAATTCCTTGAAGTAACCGCCACCACCAAGATTTTTCAGGCGTTCATCATCCATGGCAAATCCTTTCCGCATATATTCCTTAAGAATATTCGTTGCCCAGATTCTGAACTGTGTACCTCGTTTGGATTTTACACGATATCCTACAGATATGATGACATCCAGATTGTAGTAATCTACCTGATACGTTTTTCCGTCAGCAGCAGTTGTTGCAAAATTTGCAACAACTGAATCACGCTGCAATTCGCCCTCCGTAAAAATATTTTTTATATTTCCGGAAATGGTTGATTTATCTCGCTGAAATAATTCTGCCATCTGCGCACAAATTCCTATTCAAAGCTGTTAACTCCGCTACAGGGGAAAGACGGTATCCGACACATGCCCGTCTTTCCCCAAATGCCTTGATTCATAGCAATAAAAGCAATTTCTATTTTTTCACAATGCTCCGCTGAAGCTGGTACCGCCAGATAATCCCTGACAGAACATTTCGGAAAAGTAATCTTCAGTATGTCTGTCATCGACACACCTGTAATCTCTTGAAGCTTGTGGCAGATTTCATGGAAATACTGCGCTTCCTGCTTTCTGCACCGATGATTATAAATCAGCACGCTCTGTCCCCGCTGAACATAATCTCTGACTTCTTCGTAAAATGTATACTTAATGCTTCTAGCCGATTTCTTTCCAACTGATTTAACAAGCATCCCGTTGTCCGGATCTACGAAGACAACATCAGCACCTTTAAGCGTCTCCATCGCCCTACAATGCCATCCAATCCTGTCCAATACAGTTACCGGCTCATTAAAATATACTGCATCCGGCACAAACTCCGCTTTCTCCAAATCTTTTACAGAGCGATGTCCACTCATAGCAATTCTTGTAAGTTCTGCGGCAAGAACCGAATCACAGTTTTTCAGTTTCTCAGGTATAAGATACTTGCCGTCTTCCTGTTTGAATGTACCATCGGCCTTCTTCTCTACGTCTAACGGCTCTACCAGATACCAGTTTATAGCAATGGACAGCCCCTGCGATTGAAGTGCTCTTATTAACCCAATTTTTCCATAATCACCGATATCGCCGGCATATCTGTCCTGCATAAATTCCTACCTCTTTTTCACTTCTTTATCGTCTTGTCCACATAATCCAACATTCCACTCAAATCCGTATAATATATCAGTCCTGTATCATCCGTCTTTTTAGCAATATGGCAGTAACCCAAACCCTCTTCACTCCTGCTAAAATGAACATTTTTCTCTTCCGCCGGGTGCTTCAGCTTTCCCATCTATATGGCCATCTGGTTACTTGCGGGACAAGAGCACAATACTTTCCACATGCACCGTCGAGCAGAACTGGTCTACGCTGCAGCTCCTCTTGATCTCATACCCTGCCTCCAGAAAGGCGGGCAGATCCCTGGCAAGGCTTGTTGGCTTGCAGGAAATATAAACGATGTTCTCCACACCATAGGCGAGTATCTTCGGCAGTGCTTTTGGATGGATTCCGTCGCGGGGTGGATCCAGTACGATTACGTCCGGCTTTTCTGTCAGGTCATCCAGGACCTTCAGCACATCCCCTGCGATGAAACGGCAGTTGGTAAGGCCGTTCATGGCAGCATTTTCTCTGGCAGCGTCCACTGCCTCCTCCACGATCTCCACACCGATGACTTCTTTTGCCACCGGAGCCAGAAGCTGGGCAATCGTGCCCGTTCCGCTGTAAAGGTCAAAGACCTCCTTGTCCTTTGTGTCCCCGATATAATCCCGGACAATGGAGTACAGCACCTCTGCTGCCAGTGAATTTGGCTGGAAAAAGGAAAAGGTGCTGATCTTAAAGCGCAGGCCGAGAAGCGTTTCGTAAAAGTAATCCTGTCCGTAAAGCAGTCTGGTTTCATCGCTTTGTACCACATCGGAAAGGGAATCATTGATAATATGGAGGATTCCCACGATTTTTCCTTCCAATGGAAGCTCAAGAAGCGCCGATACCAGCGGTGAAAAATCGTATTCTTCCTGACTGGTGGTAATGACATGAACCAGGATTTCTCCTGTGGTCACACCACGGCGTACCAGAAGATGGCGCAGATATCCCGTATGCTGCATTTTTTTGTAATGTGTGGCTCCACGTTCCTTAAAAAAGTTCAGAACACAGACGAGGATCTGGTTCATATCGGAGTGTACAAGCCTGCAGTCGTCTGCTGTCAGGACATCATAGGTGCTGCCCTTTTTGTGCTGTCCCAGGGACAACGGTCCGTCCTTATACTCATCTCCAAAGGAAAATTCCATTTTGTTGCGATAGCCAAATTCTATGGGACTGCCATGAATCCCTTCCCAATGGATGTCGCATCCCACAGCCTGCTCCAGAAGCTCCCTTACCTGGCGCTCCTTCATCTTCAGCTGATCCTCATAGGCCATGGTCTGGTACATACATCCGCCGCACTGGGGAAAAATATGGCACACCGGATCACGCGTCTCAAGAGGGGACTTCTCCAGGATCTCCAGAAGCCGCCCCTCTGCACGACCGGAACGCTTTTTGTTGATCATAAAACGTACCTTCTGACCCGGAATCCCGTTTTTTACGATCACCTTCTGCCCCTCAACTTCCACGATTCCCTTATTGGGAAAGTCTACTTTTTCAATAATGCCCTCGTAAATTTCACCTTTTTTCATAATACCTCTTTCCAAAAAAGTAGCCCCGGTCATGCCGGAGCTACTCATCATCCTCATTGTTCATAACAGAAGAGCTCTTTTTTATTCCTCTTCATCCTCGAAATAATCATCGAAATCGTCATCGAAGTCCTCTTCAAAATCCTCCAGATAATCCGGAGTAAAAAAGCGATATACTGCGAAAGCGATTCCCGCCACTGCGGCTACGGCACCAATGACAGCCAGTACCCAGAGGACTGTATTCTTCTGCTTCTCGTCTTCTTTTTTCTTTAATGCTGATAATAATTCCTCAAGTTTATCCATTTTAATATTCATGATTCATACCATCCTCTCTTTGATCTGGCCCGACTGACACGAACCGAAAATTTCAAGTTTTCGTTATTATACCACCTTCTGTGCCATTTTACCATAACATAACTGAAATTTTATATTTTTTTCAATTTTGCAAAGCTGGCAAACATTTTCTTGATTCCCACCTTGTCGAAATCTACGGTCACCTCGTAATCTCTGCCGCCTTCCACAATGTTTTTTACGATTCCCACACCAAATTTCACATGGCGTACCGTATCACCCACACCATAATCCAGAGAGTCGGCCTTGGTCACCTTGAACTCCCTTGGCTGGAAATTGCGGCTCTGCATGATTTCCTTCATGGCAGAATATCTGCTCTTTACCGGAGCGATATTCTCCACCTTCGGCTTTTTCTCCTGAATGGTGTGCCCCAAGTCCACCAGCTCCCGCGGAATCTCCCGGACAAAACGGGAAACCTTGTTGTACTGCGTCTGCCCCTTGATCATTCTCTGCTGGGCACAGGTCATGGTCAGCTCTTTCATGGCTCTGGTAATCCCCACATAACATAACCTGCGCTCCTCCTCCAGGTCAGATGGATCGCCGCTGGTCACTGTCATATAGCCGGGGAAAATACCGTCCTCCATTCCGGTCATAAATACCCGTGGAAATTCCAGACCCTTGGCACTATGTAATGTCATGAGCAGTACATAATCCTGTCCCGGATCCACGGTGTCGATATCCGCCACCAGTGCAACCTCCTCCAGAAATCCGGAAAGACTCGCCGGCTGATTCTGTTCCTCCATAGCCTCCTGGTAGGCAGCAGTCTTGGAAATGAGTTCGTCAATGTTCTCAATCCTAGCCCTGGACTCCTCCGTATTTTCCGCCTCCAGCTCCGCTACATATCCGGTCTGGTCGATCACTTCCTGCAGAAGCTCCTCCACCGTCAGTGCCTCAGCCTTGCTCTTTAACGTCTGGATAAAGGTGACAAAGCCATCCACCTTTGATGCCGCTCTTCCGATTCCCGGAACTTCCTCTGCCACCCGGAGCGCCTCATACAGGCTGATGCCCATTTTGTCTGCATATTCCTGCACACGTGCCAGGGTAGTGGGGCCGATTCCGCGTTTCGGCACATTGATGATCCTCTGCACCGCCAGGTCATCT
>JALERH010000142.1 GCA_022764275.1 Blautia sp.
GAGAATAATCTTACCTTATCACAGTGGTTTGACAGTTGGATGGAGATACATAAGTATAAGGTAATCCGAAGTAATACACGCGCACGTTATCAAGAGATTTTCCACAAGCATATTGAGCCGACCCTTGGCAAGAAAAAACTAAAAGACATTACTCAGCTTAATATTAAGGCTCTTTTAAAGGATCTTGACATAAAAGGTTTAAAGTATGAAACGCAAAATAAAGTAAGAATCATGCTCTTAGATATGTTTGACAAGGCAATGATTGATAACTATGTCATAAAAAACCCATGCAAGGGTATTAAGTTAGTACGCGACGAGGAAAAGGATATCAGGGTACTTTCCGTGGAGGAACAATCAGAGTTTTTTGATTGCTGCAAGGGAACCTTCTATGATAATCTTTATATTGTTGCAGTAACAACAGGGTTAAGGCAAGGAGAACTGTGTGCTCTGACATGGGATGATATTGATTTAAAGAAAAAAGAAATCTCGGTTACCAAAACTCTATTATATCAAAAACTGGAGGGAGATACAAAGAAAACATTTCATCTCGATCCACCAAAAACAAAATCCAGTAAAAGAACCGTACCTATTAATAAGCAATGTGAGATTGCTCTAAAGAAGCAATTTATCCAGAGAAATAATATTATGTCCAAGTCTTCAGCAAAACCATTGAAAGGATTTGAAAATCTATTATTTACCACAAAGTTTGGCACACCCATATGTGACCAGATTATGATTGACAGTATTAAAAAAATAATAGATGAGATTAATCTTTGTCGGGATGAGCTGGAAAAATTTGAATATTTTTCGCCACATTGCTTCCGCCATACATTTGCGACCCGATGCTTTGAAGCAGGTATCTCACCCAAAATGGTACAAAAATTTTTAGGACATGCAAATTTACAAATGACGATGGATTTGTACACTCATGTTTTAGAGGATAAAAAACAGGAAGCCATGTGCAAATTGGACGATACATTGGATAGTGTATTTAGTGCTGGAGATGCGATAACAGAAGAAAAGTTCAATGAGAAGCAGAAGGCAGATGAAAAAGTAGTACTATTCAACTGTGTGGGGTGAAATTGGGGTACGCTAAGTAAATGGGGTATAAACATCGTCCAGAATGCCGTAAAATAGGCACTTTCCAGATGTCAAAAATTACATTGGTATACTTATTACGTATATCAGAGCACCCCTTACGACCTCATGGGAACCCCGGATTTTCCGGTAAAATAGGGGCTTTGTGCAGAGTGATGCTTTTGGGCGAAAATATTGGAAAAATATTATGTAAAGTATGCTTTGCAATTACGACAGATTTCTGGTATATTGGTTATGATGACGAACGACAGAAAGCAAAAAAGGCTTTCGCCACATAATGTTTTTCCGCAGGGACAACAGCGGATGACAGGAAAGTAGAGGAAAAGATTGCGTAAAAAATCCCATATATTGTTAGCGCGTTATCTTGCAGACCAGATGGTTTTGGAAACCAGCCTCCAGTCACACAGAAAAGCTTTTTGTCTGGGAAGTATCCTTCCGGATATCAGGCCTTCCTTTGTGACGAAGAAACATGAATATTTTGGAACCTTTGAGGAAATCCAGGAGAAGATCAGGGCTCTCGTGGAGCATGGTCCGAGTGAAGGGAAGGAAAGAGTTTACTGGCGTAATTTCGGGGAAGTCATGCATTATATGGCCGATTATTTTACTTTTCCACATAATAAGACCTACACAGGAAATCTCTATGAGCATAACAAATATGAGAAAATCCTGAAACAGCGTCTGAAAGCCTATATTGAAAGCGGTGCGGCAAGCGCTCATGCGTTTGCACCCATGCATTTCCAAAACCTTGCTGATCTGACTGACTTTATCAGGATCAGCCATGCAAGTTATCTGCGTAAAAAGAGAAACATCACGGAAGATATCAATTACATCCTGATGATTTCTTTCCAGGTGATACAGGGAATCGTTCAGCTGTGCACCCGCCAGATCCAGATGGACGGGGAGGGAGAGATTTTTCCCGTTACTGCCTGAAAAAGAATAGGTAAGCTGCAGCCCTCGTGCTGCAGCATTTTTTGTTTGATGGAATGTGAAGAAAAAATGAAAATTCCCTAAAACGGGGTATGGATACGGGTGCAACGGTTGATTTCAAATTTCTGTTATGTTACAATAGACAAAGTTAATATTTTTTGCAAACGTTTTTTGGTAATAAAGCATACCTTTATGGAGGGGAGTAAAGGGATGTTCTGGAAAAGAAGGGAGCACCTTTTATAAATGAAGAACAAATATCTGACAAAATGTTTATGCATAACGTTGATTTCAGCCATGGTGATGTCCAGCTCCGTGGTTTCTTTTGCTGAGGAAGCCGGACAGGCATTTGAGTCAGGCGAGTTTATAGAGAATGATTTTGGAGACAGTTCAGCGGTATCTCCGGCACCGACAGCGTCAAATGAGACTGCAGCACCGGAAGAGACGGCAGAAATACCGATACCAGGGGAAGACCCGTCTGTAACGCCCGCACCTGGAGAAGACCCGTCTGTGACACCCACGCCGGGAGAAGACCCGTCTGTGACGCCCACGCCGGGAGAAGATCCGTCTGTGACACCCACGCCGGGGGAAGATCCGTCTGTGACACCTACCCCTGCACCGAGCAGTGAGCAGAAGATTCAGGAGCTGATCAGAAGGATAAATGCTTTACATAAAACAAAACTGACACTGAACAGTATGACAGAGCTGAACGCTCTGCGGACTATGTATAATTCTTTTACAGAAGAAGAAAAGGCCATGGTCACCAATTATAAACTGCTCGTATCCATGGAAGAGATTATGGAGAGGATGACGGCTCAGGCGGCCCCGGAAGCTGAAAGTGATGAATTTACAGATGGAAGCAAGCTTAGTGTGATCAATGGCACTCCCGTGTATTTCACCAATATGGTGTCCAACCTTCACGCGGGAAATGAATTTTATCTGAACAGCCTTCAGCAGAATTATCAGCTGAGCTTTTCGGACGATTTTGCCCAGGTCATGGATGAGATTGAGCGCGAATACAAGGCGAAAAATAATCTGGCAGACAATTCGGATATTAACGGAGGCGTGACAACTTCCGCGGATGCGCTTCTGGTACGGAACTGGCAGGATATCCTGGCAGTCTATGTGTATGAGCAGAGTCTGCAGGGCGTTACATCCTATCATCTGGATGCCTCCTGTAAGGAGGCCCTGGCAGTTATTTTTGAGGAAATGAATCCGGTTGTCCACGATGAACAGGACAGTTCGAAAGTTACCTATGGCAACTATCATATCAACCATTATATCAAAAAGAATCAGATTCCGAAATCTGAGCGTACGGTGCTGAAAAAGTATCTGGAGACAGACTGCAAGCTTTTGTGCGCGATCGTTACGGGCGCGAAGGGCTTTGTACGTCAGAGCGTGGGAGATGATGTCTCGGAAGAACGTGTTAATGTCATTACGGCGGCTTATTCGCTTGTAGGACAGGTCGGCTACTTCTGGGGCGGCAAATCCACTACGCTGGGGATGGATCCCAGATGGGGCTCTGTTTCAAAAGTAACGGCAGAAGGCAGCAGAAGTACGGGAACACTTCGTGCATACGGGCTGGACTGCAGCGGCTTTGTAACCTGGTCTGTGATCAATGGCTATCAGAACCAGGGGATGATCGCCAGAGTGGGTAATGGCACTTCCGACCAGTGGGTAAACGCAAACGTGGTCAGCGAAGCAGATGCGCAGCCGGGAGATCTGGTTTTCCAGAAGGGACCGGAGGCAGGCAGTGACAACCACGTGGGTATCATCTGTGGAAAAACAGATGCGGGAGACTGGATCGCAGTTCACTGTTCCTCCAGTAAGAACGGCGTTGTAGTAGGGGAAGCCTACAGTGCAAGCTTTCGTTATATCCGTCAGCCTTCCTTCTATCCGACGGATGAGCAGGTGGCACAGATGCGTGAAAGCGGTGTCAGCACAGTGATTGAAAACTTCTGCGAAAGCGATGTGAACGTATCCAACAGCCTTCAGGCAATTATTCAGTCCAATCTGTCCTTGCATGGAGACATGGACACCATCACGGTGGATGCTGCAGGAAATGCGCAGATCTCGCCGAGCAGGATATATATCACCAACGGACTGCAGGGAGTTTTTGGAGCTTCTGAAAATTCCAGTGTATTCTCGGAAGTAAATTACGCGGATGCAGTGGAAGTGAAGAATACATCTTCTGAGGGCGCTTCCGGTACACAGAAATTCTCAGGTATTACGGTAACCAATTCCCTTCAGGAACTGTTAAATTCTGCTATGGGTATGGGCCAGTAAAAAAGATTATATCAGAAGAGGGAGCTATGACAGCAGCTGGTCATAACTCCCTCTTTTTAAATCGTGTGTCCGGCGAAGCCGGAACACATTTGCCGGTGTAAAATGAACGCAATGTGGAAACAGAGGTCCGTTACCTGTGAATACCGGACAGCACATCCTCGATCCATTTATCCGTACTGTAATTATCGTCAAAAAACTTTACAACCACTCCGTAGGGCTCTGCGTCACTGGAAAAAGCATTGGCCTCATCCGTATCCACGTGCATGGCAAGACGGAAATCCCAGTTCACACGTACTACTACATCCGCATAGATCAAAGCCCGTCCATAGCTTTTGGTGAGAACAAATACCTCGTCATTGTCATGGACCCGCAGCGCCAGCGCTTCCTCCGGCGTCATATGGATATGGCGCTTTGCCACGATCACGCCCCGTTTGATTTCCAGCTCTCCCAGTGGTCCGATCAGAGTACAGCCAGGTGTATCGGCGATATCCCCGGACTGACGGATGATGCCTGGCAGCCCGATTTTCCGCGTGTCTGTCAGCGAAAGCTCCACCTGTGTCTCGCGGCGGAAAGGACCAAGAATGGCCATGTTCGCAAAATCCCCCTTGGGACCTCTGACAGTCAGGCGCTCCTCGCAGAGATACTGGCCGGGCTGGCTTAATTCCTTTATATAATGGAGCTCGGCACCCTCTCCGAAAAGAAACTCAAAATCTTCCCTGGAAATGTGGATATGCCGTGCCGAAGTCTCAATGGGAATCTTAATACTCATGGGAAAAATACCTCCGAAATTGTCATAGAAAGTGTAACTTTTTCTAGTTTAATCCAGCAACAGGTAAATATCAACCCTTTTCTTGACTGAAAAAAATGGTATAATGGCGTAAGACTAAAGAAAAAAGGAGCATACCCCATGCCACAGACTGCCACTGGCTTTACCTATGAAAGAAAAAATGACCATATCGGGAGTTTGACAGCTTTGGTTCACCGAATACCTCTCAAAGCCTTATCAGGCTTTATTTTTTTTGTCAATTTTTAATTTTATGCTTCCACGTTATGCCAAGTTATGCTATAATTACCATGAGGTGTGCGCCAGTTCGGCGCTAGATATATAACTGGTGGGAATCCAGTCTGGTAAGACTTAGCAAGTCGCCAGTACCGAGTCCTTGGAGCACCAAAGGCTAACAATGGTGTTTAAGCGTAGGACAGGGAACAGGAACGCC
>JALERH010000143.1 GCA_022764275.1 Blautia sp.
TAAAACGGCAGATTGGGGGCACCACCTTCTGTCGTCAAGTTCTAAATCCAAGGAGGAAATAAAGATGGCAGACTACACCACACAGATGGATGCTGCCCGCAAGGGTATCATCACACCGCAGATGAAAATCGTAGCAGAAAAAGAACACATAGGCGCCGAGGAACTGAGACAGCTCATTGCCAAGGGAGAGGTAATCATTCCCTGCAATAAAAAGCATAAATCTTTAAGTCCCAGCGGCGTAGGCGCAAAACTGACCACAAAGATCAACGTAAATCTGGGCGTTTCCCGAGACTGGAAGGACGTGGATATGGAATATGAAAAAGTCCGCTCCGCTGTTGAAATGGGAGCAGAGGCTATCATGGATCTGAGTTCTTATGGTGATACCAGAAGCTTTCGCCGTAAACTGACCGAGACCTGCCCCGCCATGATCGGTACCGTACCGATTTATGATGCTGTGGTTTATTATCACAAGGCACTGGGAAAGATCACATCCCAGGAATGGATTGACATTGTGAGAATGCACGCAGAAGACGGCGTGGATTTCATGACCATTCACTGTGGAATGAACCGTGCAACCGCTGAACGTTTTAAGAAAAATAAACGACTCATGAATATTGTATCCCGTGGCGGTTCCATTATGTTTGCCTGGATGGAAATGACAGGAAATGAAAATCCTTTCTATGAACATTATGACGAAATTCTGGATATCTGCCGGGAATATGATATCACCATGAGCCTTGGCGATGCCTGCCGTCCGGGATGTATCGCAGATGCCACAGATACCGCTCAGATCGAGGAGCTTATCACTCTGGGTGAATTGACAAAACGCGCATGGGAAAAAGATGTACAGGTTATGATCGAAGGCCCCGGGCATATGCCTATGAACCAGATCGCAGCCAACATGGAAATTCAGAAAACGCTCTGCCACGGCGCGCCGTTTTATGTACTTGGACCGCTTGTAACGGACGTTGCACCTGGTTATGACCATATCACCTCCGCAATCGGCGGAGCTATCGCTGCTTACTCCGGCGCCGCTTTTCTGTGCTATGTTACTCCTGCTGAGCATTTGCGCCTGCCTAATGCAGCAGATGTAAAAGAAGGCATCATTGCAGCAAAAATCGCCGCTCACGCAGCAGACATTGCCAAAGGTGTTCCCGGAGCCGCAGACTGGGACTACAAAATGAGCGAAGCACGGAAAAATCTTGACTGGGAGGCTATGTTTGATCTGAGCATGGATCCGGAGAAGGCCCGCCGTTACCGTGCGGAGGCTAAACCGGAAAAAGAAGATACCTGCAGCATGTGTGGTAATTTCTGTGCAGTCAAAAACACCAACCGCATTCTGGATGGTGAAATCGTAAGTATTTTTGATGAGTAAAACCATTTCGGCACATATAGCATAAATATCGCATTTTTGAGCAATAAAGCATTGAAACGCAGGGAAAATCGTGATAACCTAATGCAGGAATGTTCCCGCGTTTTTATTCAACCGCCCGGCATTTGCCGGGCGATTGTGATTTCCGAGGAGGTAAATTATGAAAAGCCATATAAAAGAACAGCTTTTAAAAATACTGGAAAACAACTGTCGTCTCACAAATGAAGAACTGGGGATCATGCTTGGAGTCAGTGAAGACGAAGTTCACGATGAGATCGCCGCTCTGGAGAATGAGCATATCATCTGCGGCTATCACACCTTAATTAACTGGGATAAAGTCAATGATAACGATGTCACCGCCCTGATCGAGCTGCGTGTCACCCCGCAGGGCGGCAACGGTTATCAGAAGCTGGCAGATCAGATCAAGCAGTATCCCCAGGTCATCACCCTGTATCTGATGTCCGGCTCTTACGATTTTCTTGTTATGATCAAAGGAAAAACCCTGAAGGAGATTTCTCTTTTTGTATCCGAGAAGCTTGCCTCAATCGATGAGGTTCAGAGTACCACCACTCATTTTGCCCTGACAAAATACAAAGAGCTTGGCGTGGACTTTGCCAGCAAAAAATCTGATGAAAGAATGATGATGACCCCATGAGAGAATTTCTGTCTGAAAAAGTATTAAATTTAAAACCATCCGGAATAAGAAAATTTTTCGACGTTGCAAACGAAGTACCGGGAGTCATCTCCCTTGGTGTTGGTGAACCGGATTTTGAGACACCTTATCACATCCGCGAGGCCGGTATCCAGGCTCTGCAGTCCGGCAAAACCTTTTATACCTCAAACAGCGGCCTGATGCCTTTACGAACGGAAATCAGCGCGTATGCCAAAAGAAAAATGGGATTGGATTATGATCCCGCTTCTGAGATCATGGTTACCGTAGGCGGAAGCGAAGCCATAGATGTTGCTCTGCGTACTATCATCAACCCCGGAGATGAGATTATTTATATTGAGCCAAGCTTTGTCTCTTACCTGCCCTGTATCAAGCTGGCAGACGGCGTGCCTGTTCCCATTGAATTAAAGCCGGAAAACAAATTCCGCCTTACCAGAGAGCAGCTGGAAGCAGCCATTACTCCCAAAAGTAAGGCTCTGATTCTGACTTACCCCAACAATCCCACAGGTGCCATTATGGAACGTGAGGATCTGGAGGCTCTGCTGGATGTGATACGTGAACATCATCTTCTCGTGGTTTCCGACGAGATTTACAGCGAGCTTACCTACGGAAAAGAGCATGCAAGCATCGCTTCCCTGCCGGGTATGAAAGAGTATTCCATCGTGATCAACGGTTTCTCCAAAAGCTATGCCATGACAGGCTGGCGTCTGGGCTATGCCCTGGGAAACGGCGAAATTATAAAAGAAATGATAAAAGTCCATCAGTATGCTATCATGTGCGCGCCAACAATAAGCCAGTATGCTGCCATTGATGCCCTGCGAAACGGGGATATGGATGTCATGTACATGCGGGAATCCTACAACCAGCGCCGCCGGTATCTGCATCACGAACTGGAGCGTCTCGGACTCCCCTGTTTCATGCCGGAGGGTGCCTTTTACATGTTTCCGGATATCCGGGAATTTGGTATGACAAGCGAAGAATTCGCCCTTGATCTGCTGAAGGAAGAAAAAGTGGCCGTTGTTCCGGGGAATGCCTTCGGTGACTGTGGGGAAGGCTTCATCCGTATTTCCTACGCCTATTCCATTGCGGAATTAAAAGAAGCGTTAAGCAGAATTGAAAAATACATAAGGAAAAAGCGAAAAAATGTTTAAAAAGCGGTTTTTTGTGCCCCGGGATTTCTGAAAATCCCGGCACAGAGAACCGTTTTTTATTACTCTTTTTTTTGCTGGCATAAACTGCAGAAAAACTGCAATACCGCAAGCCCATTTACCGTGTCCTTCCTCTCCCAGTCCAGACACATCCGTTCCGGATGCCACTGTACACTGTAAACAGGAAGGATGGCATGATGCATTGCCTCTATGGTGCCATCCTCCAGACAGTGGCTGTCTGTCACCAGTTTTTCCCCCAAACGGTCCACTGCCTGATGATGTGCGCTGTTATGCGTGAACTTCGTTCCATAAAGCTTTGCCAGCCAGCTTCCCTCCTTTGCGATACAGTCATGTATCTTATCCGGTTCCTCCAGCTTACGGGCATGGCGGAAAGAGGTGGGAAGATGCTGTATCATGGTACCGCCAAAATACACATTGATGACCTGGTGTCCCCTGCAGATGCCCAAAACCGGCT
>JALERH010000146.1 GCA_022764275.1 Blautia sp.
ACCTCCATTAACGGATTTCATCCAAGCGAGGGGCAGAGACGTTATAATTTCGAAGATATGACACCCATTTTCCCGGATGAGCGTCTGATCATGGAGCGCCCGGGCGGGACTACGGCTATGCGTATTGTGGATCTGATCAGCCCCATTGGAAAGGGACAGCGTGGTATGATCGTTTCTCCGCCAAAAGCAGGTAAGACTACATTGCTCAAAGATGTGGCGAAATCTATTCTGAGAAATAACAAAGACATGCACCTGATCATTCTTCTCATCGATGAGCGGCCTGAGGAGGTTACGGATATTAAAGAGGCAATCCAGGGACCGAATGTGGAAGTTATCTATTCTACCTTTGATGAACTCCCGGAGCATCACAAACGTGTTTCGGAGATGGTAGTGGAGCGTGCCCGCCGTCTTGTAGAGCACAAAAAGGATGTTACCATTCTGCTGGATTCTATCACCAGGCTGGCGAGAGCGTACAACCTGATCATCCCGCCAAGCGGCAGGACACTTTCCGGTGGCCTTGATCCGGCAGCCCTGCATATGCCAAAGAGGTTCTTCGGTGCTGCGCGTAATATGCGCGAGGGAGGAAGCCTTACGATTCTGGCAACAGCGCTTGTGGATACCGGAAGTAAAATGGATGATGTCATTTATGAGGAATTTAAGGGTACCGGCAATATGGAGCTTGTACTGGACAGAAAGCTCCAGGAAAGACGTGTATTCCCGGCTATTGATATACAGAAATCCGGCACCAGACGGGAGGATCTTCTTCTTACGAAGGAGGAGCAGGAAGCTGTTTACATTATGCGAAAAGCTCTTAATGGAATGAAGTCCGAGGATGCCGTGGAACAGATTCTGAATATGTTTGCACGTACCAGAAACAATGCGGAATTTGTGCAAATGGTAAAAAAACAGAAATTTTTATAAATAACTTGCATTTGCCGGTGGGCTATGCTATAATCAGAAAGCTGTGTAATAGTGTGAATTCGTCAGATTCAACGCGAATAGAAAATTAGAACGAATATAGAGAGGTGAAAATCATGAGAGAAGGAATCCATCCGAATTATTATCAGGCAACCGTAACCTGCAACTGCGGAAATACTTTTGTAACAGGTTCTACCAAGAAGGATATCCACGTAGAAATCTGCTCCAAATGTCATCCGTTCTATACAGGTCAGCAGAAAGCTACACAGGCTCGCGGACGTATTGATAAGTTCAATAAGAAATACGGCCTGAATAAATAATGAATATCCATATTGCTAAGTGAGAAGGTTGAGGTTGGGAAATCTCAACCTTTCTTTGTTTAATCAGGGAACGAGCCATGGTATTGACTGCGGCAGTTTTTCCCGCCCCCACAGGAGGATAAAATGAAACCATCGAACATTGGCGGACAGGCTGTTATGGAAGGCATTATGATGCGCCACAAGGATAAATATTCCATAGCTGTTCGTCGTCCGGATAAAGAAATTGAACTGAAAGTAGAAGACTATAAGTGCATATTTGGTAATGCGAAATTCTGGAGGCTTCCCATCATCCGAGGTGTTGTCAGCTTCGTGGAGTCTCTTGTTGTAGGTACGAAGTGCCTGATGTATTCAGCAGAGATTGCCGGTGACGAAGAGGATGAAGAGGAAGCAGCAAAAAATGCGAAGCTTTCTGAAGAAGAACTGACAGCAAAAAAGGAAAAAGAGGATAAACAGTTCAAATGGCTGTTATACGTAACCGTTGCCATTTCCATCGTGATTTCCGTGGCAGCATTCATGCTGCTTCCCTATGCGTTGGCAAGCCTTTGCAGGAAAGCCGGAGCAACGGAATTTGTAGTTACGATCGTGGAAGCCTTTGTAAAGATGGGGCTTTTCATGGGTTATATGCTTCTGATCTCCAGAATGAAGGATATCCAGAGAACCTTTATGTATCACGGTGCGGAGCATAAATGTATCAATTGCGTGGAGAACGGACTGCCTCTTACGGTAGAGAACGTAATGAGAAGCTCCCGCCAGCACAGACGATGTGGAACCAGTTTTCTGTTTCTGGTTATGTTGGTAAGTATTTTCCTGCATTTTATTTTTGTACTGGTTCCATCCTACTGGATGCGTCTGTTTGGACGCCTTCTCATGGTGCCGATCGTGGCAGGTGTGTCTTTTGAGATGATCCAGTGGGCAGGCAGGACAGACAGCAAGCTTGCATGCCTTTTGAGTAAACCTGGTCTCGCCATGCAGAAGTTCACCACAATAGAGCCGACTGCTGATATGGTTGAGGTGGCTATTAAGGCTGTGGAAGCAGTTTTTGACTGGAGAGCATACTTAAAGGAGGAGTTTGGCGTGGAGGTTCCGGCAGAAGCCGGAGAGAATCCATGAAAACCCTGAAGGAGCTTTTAAAAGAAGGAATAGAAATCCTGGAGAAATCCGGGATAGAGGAAGCCGGGCTGGATGCCTGGCTCCTTCTGGAATATGAGACAGGAAAAAACAGGGCTTATTTTTATGCACATCCGGAAGAGACAGTAACAGAAGAAACGGCCAATGCCTATCTGGAAAAGATAAGGTGCCGCGCAACGCACATCCCGCTGCAGCACATCACCCACCAGGCCTTTTTTATGGGATACGGGTTTTATGTGGATGAAAATGTTCTGGTACCCAGACAGGATACGGAGACTCTCGTGGAGAAGGCACTGGAAATCGCAGCATCAATGGAAAATCCGGAAATTATGGATATGTGTACCGGTTCCGGGTGTATTCTTCTGAGCCTTCTTCTGGAAAGAAAAGACAGTACCGGTACAGGAGTGGATGTTTCTTCCGGGGCTTTAAAAGTGGCAGAAAAAAATGCGAAGGCTCTGGGAGTGACAGATCGTGTCAGTTTTGTAGAAAGCAATCTCTTTTCGGCGTTTTTTTTGCAGAAAAAGGATGGAAAAACACTGCCCGGATATGATATGCTTATCTCAAATCCACCGTATATCCGGACAGCGGATATCGACACGCTGATGGAGGAAGTACAGTTTCATGATCCGAGAATTGCTTTGGATGGCCATGAGGATGGGCTGTATTTTTATCGGAAGATTACCGTGGAGGGAAAGACATTTCTGAAACCTGGCGGCTGGCTTTTATATGAGATTGGATATGACCAGGGAAATGAAGTGGGCACGATCATGCGGAAAGCCGGTTTTTCCCATGTAGAGATCATTAAGGATCTTGCAGGACAGGATCGGGTAGCCCTGGGACAATTAACAGAGAAAAAACAGGAGGAAAACCATGTTTGACAAATTAGAAGATTTGCTCGTTCGCTTCGAGGAGGTGCTCAATGAGCTGGGAGAGCCGGGAGTAACGGCGAATCCGGAGCGCTTCCAGAAACTTATGAAGGAACAAAGCGACTTACAGCCAATAGTGGACACCTACAAAGCATATAAAAAGAGTAAAGAAACCATCCAGGACAGTCTTTCCATGCTGGAGGAGGAAAAGGATGAGGACATGCGGGAGATGCTCAAAGAAGAGCTTGCTGATGCAAAGAAGCAGGTGGAGGAACTGGAGCATGAACTGAAAATCCTTCTTTTGCCTAAGGATCCAAATGATAACAAGAATGTTATCGTGGAAATCCGTGCCGGAGCAGGCGGAGATGAGGCGGCTCTTTTCGCAGCTGAAATTTATC
Organism: Blautia sp.; assembly: GCA_022764275.1. GTDB lineage: Bacteria > Bacillota > Clostridia > Lachnospirales > Lachnospiraceae > Blautia_A. The sequence goes on from JALERH010000146.1 coordinate 3,631, forward strand.
GTATGTATGTAAAATATGCAGAATCCCGCCGTTGGAAAACAGAAATGATGAGTCTGAATGAAAATGGAATCGGAGGATTTAAGGAAGTTACCTTTATGATAAATGGAAACGGCGCCTATTCCAGGCTGAAATATGAGAGCGGCGTACATCGTGTACAGCGTGTCCCGGAGACTGAGTCCGGCGGCAGAATTCATACCTCGACCTGTACGGTTGCAATCATGCCGGAGGCAGAGGAAATTGATTTCCATCTGGATCTGAACGATTGTAAATTTGATGTGTTCCGTGCATCCGGAAACGGCGGACAGTGTGTCAACACCACAGATTCTGCAGTGCGTCTGACCCATATCCCGACGGGAATCGTGATTTCCTGCCAGGATGAGAAGTCACAGTTAAAGAACAAAGACAAAGCCCTGAAGGTGCTGCGCTCCCGTTTATATGAGATGGAACTGGCAAAACAGCACGATGCAGAGGCAGAGGCACGAAGAAGTCAGATCGGAACCGGTGATCGTTCCGAAAAGATTCGAACCTATAATTTCCCTCAGGGCCGTGTGACAGATCACAGGATTAAACTGACACTTCATCGCCTGGAAAATATTCTGGACGGAGATCTGGATGAGATTATCGACAGCCTGATCGCGGCAGACCAGGCAGCGAAACTGAGCAATCTTCAGGATGAGGCATAAACTATAACAGAAAAGAAGACAGGTAACTATAAAGGCAGCTTAGAAAGAGTGAAGGAGGTACACATGAAAAAGACAGCCCTTGTGATCATGGCAGCCGGAGTGGGAAGCCGTTTTGGCAACGGGATCAAGCAGCTGGCACCGGTTGGACCAAATGGAGAGATTATCATGGATTATTCCATCCGTGATGCCCTGGAGGCAGGGTTTAACAAAATCGTATTTATTATCCGAAAGGATCTGGAGGAAGAATTCCGCAGTACGATTGGGGCCAGAGTTTCCCAAATTGCAGAAGTGGCTTATGCATTTCAGGAGATTGACGATCTGCCGGAAGGATTTGTAAAACCACAGGAGCGTACCAAACCATGGGGAACCGGACATGCGGTCATCTGTGCAGACTCCGTACTGGCAGAGCCTTTCGCAGTGATCAATGCAGACGATTATTATGGTAAAGAGGCTTACGTAAAGGTACATGATTATCTGGTTCAGGAGCAGCCAGAGGATGGAAAACTTCACATCTGCATGGCAGGATTCCGCCTGGGAAATACCCTGAGTGATAACGGAAGTGTGACGAGAGGTGTGTGTCACATTGAGGACGGACAGCTTACCGGTGTTACGGAGACACACAATATTTTCAAAACTGAGGGTGGCGCCGAGGCAAGGGAGGATGACGGAACCGTACAGCCTCTGGATGTGAAATCACTGGTTTCCATGAATATGTGGGGACTGACTCCTGCGTTTATGGAGACTTTGAAAAATGGGTTTGTGGATTTTTTGAGCAGCATAAAGCCGGGAGACATTAAAAAAGAGTATCTCCTGCCGGAGCTGATCGATCGCCTGATTCAGTCCAAAGAGGCACAGGTAGATGTGCTGGAAACAAAGGATTCCTGGTTTGGCGTTACGTATCAGGAGGATAAGGAAACGGTGATCCGGGCATTTCAGGAGCTGACAGATGCCGGGGTATATCCGAATGGATTATACGAATAGTTTTGCGAAAGGAGATTATTATGGGAAAATATTTTGGAACAGATGGTTTTCGCGGGGAAGCCAATGTACAGCTTACAGTAGACCATGCATTTAAAGTGGGGCGTTACGTAGGATGGTATTATGGACGCAGTCATAAAGCGAAGATTGTAATCGGCAAGGATACCAGACGAAGCAGCTATATGTTTGAGTATGCGCTCGTAGCTGGTCTGACTGCTTCCGGGGCAGATGTTTATCTGCTTCATGTGACCACGACGCCAAGCGTGTCCTTTGCAGTGCGTACGGAAGATTTCGACTGCGGTATCATGATTTCTGCAAGCCACAATCCTTTCTGTGACAATGGAATTAAGCTCCTGAACGGAAATGGACAGAAAATTGAAGCGGAGATTGAAGAGCGGATTGAAGCATATCTGGATGGCGAGATCGAAGAATTACCTCTGGCCAAGAAAGAAGATATCGGACGTACGATCGACTTTGCTTCCGGACGAAACCGCTATATCGGATATCTGATCTCCATTCCAAGCCGTGACTTTAAAAATATCAGAGTCGGTCTGGATTGTGCAAACGGAAGTTCCTCTGCCATTGCAAAGAGCGTTTTCGAGGCTTTGCAGGCAAAAACTTACGTGATCAACAACCAGCCGGACGGAACCAACATCAATACAAACTGCGGGTCTACCCATATTGAGGTTTTACAGAAATACGTAGTGGATAACGGTCTGGATGTAGGCTTTGCCTACGATGGAGATGCGGACCGATGTATCGCAGTCGATCATCGCGGAAATATCATCGACGGCGATAAGATTATGTATGTGTGCGGTAAATATTTAAAAGAGCAGGGCAAATTGAACGGCAACACTGTTGTCACTACTGTTATGTCCAACATGGGCCTTTACAAGGCTCTGGAAAGAGAGGGCATGCGATATGAGCAGACTGCAGTAGGCGATAAATATGTTGCAGAAAATATGCTGCAGAACAACTACAGCATTGGGGGTGAGCAGTCCGGCCACATTATTTTCAGCCGCTATGCAGCTACCGGTGACGGTATCCTGACCTCTCTTATGGTGATGGAGGCATGCGTGGAGAAAAAAGCAACTCTCTGCGACCTGGCAAAAGAGATGCGGGTTTACCCTCAGGTTCTGCGCAATGTGCGCGTTGCGGATAAAAAGACGGCCAGAGAGAATCCAAAGGTTGTGGAGGCTGTGGAAGCAGCTGCGGCAGCACTTGGCGATATGGGACGCATTCTTGTACGTGAAAGCGGTACAGAGCCGGTAATCCGTGTCATGGTAGAGGCTGAGACAGACGAGCTTTGCCATGAGCATGTGGATAATGTTGTAAAAGTAATGGAAGCCGAAGGCTTGATTGTGGAATAAAGGATACAGATGAAAGTCAGAAAAACAGCATTCCTGTTGGCAGCCTGTATATCAGTTCTGGTTTTGACAGGCTGTGATAATGAAAAACAGAAAATATTTGAGCAGGCAGCGGCAGACCTTGAGCAGGGAAGCTATGAGTATGCGCTGCAGGAATATACCGAATCGGTAAACAATGAGGTAAACCTTCCCATGTCTTACAGAGGCATGGGAATTGCCAATCTGAGGCTGGGTAACTATGAGGCTGCGGCTGATAATTTCACCAGTGCACTGAATTGCGACAAGGTGGGGAAATCTCTGCGTAAGGATCTGTACACCTATCGGGCAACTGCATGTTTCCTGGCAGGGCTGTACGAAGATGCCATGGCAGACTGTCAGACACTTGCCCAGGATTATACCATGGATGCGGACTGCTATTTCCTGACCGGCAGAGTAGCATTGGCTATGGATGCTTATGATGAGGCAGGCACAAATTTTGAGCAGGCTTACGGAGAAGACTCTACTTATGACCGGGCGATACAGATTTACGAGGTATATCTGGAGCAGGATATGGAAGCCGACGGAACCCGGTACCTGGAGGCGGCCCTGACAGCAGAGCCGAAGGGCGCAGATGACCGCTGCGACAGAGGGCGCGTTTATTATTACATGGAAGACTATGCGAATGCGAGAAAGGAACTGACCGAGGCTGCGAATGAAGGCAGTACCGAGGCGCTGCTGCTTCTTGGAACAGTCTATATGGCACAAAATGACTATTCCAATGCGAGAGCCATGTATCAGCAGTTTGTAAATCTGGCACTGGATGGGGAAACATCGGAAGAGGCCGGAACGGCTGCAAAAGGATATAACGGACTGGCACTCTGTGATCTGGCAGAGGGGAATTACGATGCTGCATTAGAGAATATCAGCAGTGGAATTTCCTTCGCAGAAAACGAAGAAATGCAGAGCCTGCTGTTTAATGAGGTTGTTGCCTATGAAAAAAAGCTTGATTTTGCAACAGCACTACAGAAGGTGCAGGAGTATCTTGAAATTTACCCGGACGATAAGGAGGCTTCGAAAGAAATGGCGTTCCTTAAGACAAGAGTTGGGTAAGATTATACCGAAGAGAGTAAAATAAGAAAAAGAAAGCGGCGGATCCACTTCGAAGCAGGAAAAGTTTTCTGTTTGGGAAGGGGGGTTGCCGCCCTTTTTTGCGTTTACCCCTCCCCCGAAAGAAAAAGCTATGCTATAATAGAAAAACATCATAGTCAAAAAGGAGTATCTATGGAATATTTCGGTGAGATAGAAGAACGGGTTATTTTGGTAGGGGTTCAGGTAAACGAGAACGAGGATACGTACGAATCTCTGGAAGAACTGGAGGAGCTGGCACATACAGCAGGGGCAGTAACGGTAGGAAAAATAGTACAGAACAGGGAAGCGGTTCATCCTGGTACGTACATTGGCAAAGGAAAGATCGAGGAGGTTCGTTCTCTGATGTATGCCATGGATGCCACGGGAATTATCTGTGACGATGAGCTTTCCCCTGCCCAGATGAACAATCTGGAGCATGAACTGGAATGTAAAGTCATGGACCGGACGCTCCTGATCCTGGATATTTTTGCAAAGCACGCCACTACCAGTGAGGGAAAAATCCAGGTGGAGCTGGCACAGCTGAGATACCGGTCCGCGCGTCTGGTGGGACTTCGGGCATCACTGTCCAGACTGGGCGGAGGAATCGGTACGAGAGGACCTGGTGAGAAAAAACTGGAGACAGACCGTCGTCTTATACGAAAACGGATTACTGCGCTGAAAGAAGAACTGCAGCAGGTTGAACGCCATAGGGAACTGATTCGCTCCAACCGTTCGAGGGGGAAAATGAAAACAGCGGCCATTGTGGGATATACGAATGCAGGAAAATCCACCCTGCTGAACACGCTTACCGGGTCGGAAGTCTTGTCTGAGGACAAGCTTTTTGCAACTCTTGATCCTACAACCCGTGTGCTGACCCTGGACGACGGACAGCAGATTCTTCTTACCGATACGGTAGGCTTTATCCGCAAGCTTCCGCACAATCTGGTGGAGGCATTTAAAAGCACTCTGGAGGAGGCAAAGTATGCGGACTATATTCTGCAT
>JALERH010000159.1 GCA_022764275.1 Blautia sp.
TTTTGCAGCATGGAACCGGAAGGCCATCCTGGATGAGTTGATAAAAGGGATGAAATGGAAGGTCGAGGAATACTGCTCCATCATTCATAACTATATTGATATTTCCGGGATGGAACCGATACTGCGAAAAGGCGCTATTTCCGCCAAAGAAGGCGAAAAGGCGGCAATTCCGGTAAATATGCGTGACGGCATTTTGATCGGAAAAGGACTTGGGAATGAAGACTGGAAATTTTCCGCTCCCCACGGTGCCGGACGGCTGATGAAACGAGAGGATGTGAAGCAGAAGTTTACCGTATCCCAGTTTAAGGCGGAAATGAAGGGCATTTACTGCTCATGTATAGGCAGGGACACGCTGGATGAAGCACCCTTTGCATACCGGAATCTGGCGGGGATTCGGGAAGCCATTTCAGAAACCGTGATGGTCGAACAGATATTAAAGCCTGTCTATAATTATAAGGCAGGGAGCAGAGCATAAGGAGACGAGACAAATAAAAAGAAGCAGTATAATGAAAAACAGAGACAGATGGAATTTTATTGAAGTAAGCGTCAAAATTTGTCATAGCAGATGTGTATAATTGTGGTATCAAAACGAATCAGGCAAGTGGAAAAGACAGGAGGATGTTAAATTGTCAAAGACAACGGAAGAATTGGAAAATGAACTCAAAAGCATTCGTACAAAAGAGGAACTGGAGAAATGGATGGATAAGAATCAGAAGCCAGAAGTTCGTTTTTGCGATTATTTTGTCGGCTTGTGTGAACAAAAAGGAATGAAACCCGGAAACCTGGTGGGGAATATTTCTCTTTCAAAAGCATATATCTATGCTCTGGCAAATGGAGAGAAGATCCCTTCCAAGGATGCTGTGATCAAGATTGCAATCGGCTTGAAGGCTACGGTTACGGAGACGAACCGGCTTCTGAAATTATCCGGCAATAAAGAATTATATCCCAGGAGAGAAGAGGATGCAGTGGTCGAGTTTGGGATACGGAACCAGTGGGAAGCGTATCAGATAGAAGAGCTGCTTAAAAAACGCGGATTAAATATGCAGCTGACGGATGAGGAGTAGGAAAATGAACGATGCAGCAGAAAATATGGAACGTCAGTTTTTCTTTTCACAGTTTGAATGTATACGGACAATCACTGCATCAGAAAGACGCAGGGTTGAGCATGTATTTTATAAACCAAGACAGACGCTTTGCGTGCTGAAGACATATTATAACAGAAATCTGTCAGAGGTATATCAAAAGCTGAAATCTATACGGCATGAAAACCTTGTCGCTGTATATGATGTTTTATTTTGCGATGGGAATACCTATGTGATAGAAGAAAATGTTGATGGAGAGACATTGGCGGAGCACCTGGAGAATTATGGACCTTTTTCAGAAAAAGATGTGATCCATATTGTGGAAAGAGTCTGCAGGGGTTTGGAACAGCTTCATTGTCAGACGCCGCCGCTTATCCACCGGGATATTAAGCCGGGCAATATTATGATGCGGGAAGATGGAACCGTTAAATTAATAGATTTTGATACTGTCCGATGTCATAAAGTTGGCAGCAGGCGTGACACCACATTACTTGGAACGAAAGAATATGCCTCTCCTGAACATTTTGGCTATGGGCAGACAGATATTACAAGCGATATTTATTCGATTGGTGCAATGATGAATGAATTGCTGACCGGAGAACTATTGGTGAATCATAATGCTACATATGAAGGCAGATTGCTGCCTGTAATCAACCGCTGCATTGAAGTGGATTCAGGGAAAAGGTCCAGTCCGTCCGGGAACTGTACACAATATTGTCCAGCTATCGAAGCCCATGGGGAATAGTAATCAGAAATAAAAAGAAAATTGCAGTATGGGCTATAGAAATCGGCATTGCGATGATGCGTGTATCATCTGTTATGAAGGAAGAAGTTCAATGACCGGATTTGGAACAGGCACAAACAATAAGTCTACTGTGAGTGGACGACGAAAGAAGCGTGTGGGAGTATGATGGAAACTGAACATAAAAAAAGCACTGGAGGGTGCCTTTTTACTTTGATGCATGTTGGGATAGTTCAGATAACAGATTATCCAGTAATTTTTGAGCGGTATCCGGAATAGTTCGGTACAAACGCAAATGAGCAAGTTCTTTTTCTGAAAGCTCAGTTTCTACATAATTTCCAGGTCTCTGGGGATTATTGGTATTTCCGATCAGGTAATCAACAGAGGT
>JALERH010000163.1 GCA_022764275.1 Blautia sp.
GGCGTATCGGAGATGCTTTGCACAGCTTCGGAAGAAGTGGAAATCCTATGGAAAAGCAGCAGGATATATCACTCTCCGGGAGACAACGGAGGAAGAACGGAGGGCAATCGGCGGCGTAGTAGGAAAGGTATTCTGGGAAAAAGATATCCGATTTTCTGCCGCACAATTCGAGCAGGGATTGCAGAGAACACGATTTGCCCCCGTGGATATGCAGATAGTTCTGGAAGAATATTTTGGAGAAACGCTTTCCACAAACCAGGGACAGAAGCAGGAGGAACAGAAAAAGAAACGGGAGTTTCTGGAAGGACTCTGCGAGTATTTTCAGGAGCTGGCAGGCAGGGAGTCAACCGCATTTCTGTGGATGCAGGATGTGATTTCTGCAAAAAAATACGGGTATCAGATGCTGATCCGGGAATACGGAAAAGACCCGGTGCAGGCGGAAGGATTGGCCCGGAATGTGGGAAATGCGCTTTCGAAACTGGAGGCTGCAAAGGAGACAGAGAGCGAGTCCCCACTGGCTGTGTTTGCTGCCGAAATATCAGGAAATCCACATTATTTTGACCGTGGGACGACGGCCGGACAGCTTCTGGTTCATGCAGTCTGTTACTGGAAAAAAACGGCACTTCCGGAAAGCGCGCATCAGTGGCGGGAGCTTTTATTGGGTGCGGGGATTGTGCCGGATAACGTGTCCAGCATGGTGCATGCATACGGCCTGAGACTGCGGACAAAAGACGGGTGGCATCCGGCCTATGATGCATTCTGCGCATGGAAGGAACCATATGTGATCACAATGGAGAATCTAAGAGGAATCACAGGTGTGCAGGCTGTGGGAGACTGTGTTTATGTAGTGGAAAATGAAATGGTTTTCAGTTACCTGCTTGACAATGCGAAGGAAAAGAATCTGACATTGCTGTGTACATCGGGGCAGCTTCGCGCTGTGGCCCTGGAACTGATCCGGATGATCCTTGATAGTGGCACCCCGATTTTTTACAGTGGCGATATTGACCCCGATGGAATCGGAATTGCGGACAGACTGTGGAAGAAATTCGGGGACGGAATTCAGATATGGCGAATGGCGCCGGAAGACTATGAAAACAGTATGTCCGGAGAAAAAATCGGAGAGCTGGGGATGGCGAAACTGGACAGCGTACAAAATCCTTTGCTGAAAGAAACGGCAGAACATGTGAAAGAAAAAGGAAAGGCTGCATATCAGGAAAATTTACTGGAGGATCTGCTGGGGGATATAAAGGGCGAATGTAGGAAATCTGAACCAGACACGTAATGTCTGGTTAAAAAACAGGCGATTCCCGGTCTGTGTCGTGGATTTTTTTGAAATAATTGGTAAGCTGTAAGTGAAAGAGAGGTAGAAACATGGACACAAAAAAGATTGGAGCTTTTTTAAAACAGTGTCGTAAAGAAAAAAATCTTACACAAGAACAGCTTGCAGAAAAGCTGGGAGTATCAGCAAGAACTGTTTCCAGGTGGGAAACAGGATCAAATATGCCGGATCTTAGCGTATTGGTTGAACTTTCCGATTATTATGACATTGAAATAAAAGAGCTCCTGGATGGAGAAAGGAGTTCGACCATGAACAAAGAGATGAAAGAAACACTGGACAAAGTAGCTGATTATGAGGACTGGGTAAAGCAAAAAGCGTTAAAAGCCGGAAATCTTGCTTTTGCATCTATGTTTTTGATTGGTGTAGGAGCCATTATTTTGCAGCTCCTATTGGCAGTGGACATTCGCCTGGTGCTGGGTGAAACGGTAACTACTCTGGTGGGAGGAATTGTATATGCCTTTATTATGGTACATAATGGAATCTGGGATAAAGGCTTATCTGAGCGAGAGGCATTATGGAGAGATTTTCTCACCAGTGTGATCTGTGCGGGGATTTTCTCGGTGTTTTATGGCATATGCCTGGGAAGAATGGGAGCAACTGAGAAACAAACAATATATTTTTCTTTGATTTTCTTGGTTGGAATTACAATCGTGGCATTTATTGTTCTCAGGATATTATCCTATTTCAATCGAAAGAAACGTCGTATTTCAGCTGGAGAGCAAAAGGAGATTTCGATGCCGAAGGCAGGCTGCATGAAAATCTGCAACGCCAAAGATATAGTAGAAGCGGAAAGAATTGTAGAACTGTTAAAAGAAAATGGAATTACTGCATTCTCACAGGAATCAGCTGCAAATGTCACTATGTATGGGACATCAGGTTTTGGAATTTACGGTGTGGATATACTGGTGGAAACGAATGAAGCGAAAAAGGCATTACAGATTATTGAAGCTGCAGATGATTCTCAGAGTTCAGAAAAATTTTGACATTTCTATTGAAGCGTGATAATATGATTATAGAAAAAGAGTGCTGCCGATAGACGGTTGGTCCGATATAAAGTTAGACAAAAATTGCCGCTTAGTTTACCAGACTGGGGCGGCTATTTTTGTGGTTTATGATTATCCTTACCGAATGTATATCCGATACTAAAGCAGGTTAAGCCGAAGCCCACTACTGCAATAAAATCTACAATACTCATTGGCTTAGCCCTCCTTTCCAGTGGATTCCCTTGCGGGGTTCTATGTAATCAGAGGGTCACAGGTCTACACTTCGTTTCGGTCATTGCTGAACGAGTGCCACTGGCACTCAGCAACCTCTGCTGAAGAACTAACCGCCTACCGTTGTATGGTAGCACCCATATTCTGATTATAACAGTCGGAAAGTATGACTGCAACAGTAATCGGATGGTAGAAATAATTTGTGCCAGTGTTTTCCGGAATAGAAGCAAACTATAACGAAAGGATAGATAAGGGATACGAATGGTTGAAGTGGAAATCAAATTACCAATCAAGAATAAAGAAATTGTGGAAAAAAGCCTGGAGAAACTGGGATTCGTAAAGGCCGGGCTGGTTCGTGAAGAGGACGTTTATTTTGACAATGAATCCAGTCGAATCCGGGAAAACGGAGAAGCGCTGCGGGTTCGCAAAGTAACAAATCTTGCAACTGATGAGTCGGAAACCAGAATCACTTTTAAAGGCAAAAAATTGGATCAGGTTTCCATGACCCGGAAGGAACTGGAAACCGGGGTGTCAGATGCAGAGGTGTGTATCCAGATTCTGGAAGCGATTGGTTATCAGGCAATTCCACCTGAAGTGGTGAAAACCAGGCAGGAATATACGTTTGAAAATGTGACAGCATGCATTGATCAGGTGCAGGATCTGGGGGATTTTCTGGAACTGGAAATTTTAATTGAAGAGGATGAGAATAAGGAAAATGCTTTGCTGCAGATTGAAAAAATTTTGCAGAGGCTCGGATATACCCTAAAGGATACGACCAGAACTTCCTATCTGAGTATGCTGCAGTTGGATAAATAAAAAATTGCCCTGTGGGTCTATACAAATTTTATGCTTTTCCAGAGCCCAATTTCCTCGGAAATTTAGGAAAAATTCGGCTTTTCCAGCACAAATTTTCTCTGGAAGAGCGGAAAATTCTTCTGAGGTCCAACTTTTCGGGATTTTCTGGGTCTGGAGCGTTATTTTTTTCTGTATAGATACTTTTTTCTTGATAAATCCCGGATTTTCATATGAATTCCCCGACATTTGGGCCATGACAGAGTAATAATTCTGTATAGGCCCAGAGAAAGAGTGAAAGCCAGGCAATTTGGGTAACACAGCTATGCTCACAGGTGTTTTTTTTATAAAAAATTGACATTCAGGTGTGAAATAGAATTGAATTGACACATCAGGAGAAGAATGCTATGATGAACAATGTTCATATTGGAGGTGAATGCATGAATACAGGCGTAACGTCAAAAGAAGCGATTATGCAGGTGTGCAGGCAAATTGTGGCCGCAAAAGGACTGCCGGCGATGAATATGCGCCTGGTCGCAGATGAATGCCACATTGCACTGGGGACATTGTACAATTATTATTCTGACAAAAACGAACTACTTATTGCAACGGTGGAAAGCATCTGGAAAGACATTTTCCATATGAATCAGAAGTGTGAGAACTGTTTTTCATTTCCTGAATATGTGGAGTATCTTTTTGAATGCATTCAGAAGGGTGCAAAGGAATATCCCAACTTTTTTTCTGCACATTCCATCGGGATTGCCAATTCCCGGAAGGGGGAGGCAAAAAGCACAATGGAACATTATTTTGCCCATATGAAAAAAGGGATGCTGGAGATTCTGGAGGCTGACAGTGCAGTCGATAAAAAAACTTTCAATGAGTCTTTTACAGAATCAGAGTTTATTGATTTTGTTCTGGATAACATTGTGCTGTTGCTGATGCAGGGAAAAACAAGTTGTTCCGCTCTTGTAAAAATCATACAGAGGGTTCTTTACCTATGAGAAAAGTCCCGTCTGACGGCGGGTTTTCTTTTAAAATCAAAATGAACATTGTTCAGAAAAGGAGGAAAAGATTTATGCAGGCAATATTTGAAACACTATTTGACATTGCGTATCTTGTTACCGTGATCACACTGGGGATTTTGATGATACGCGGCAGCAGGGGAAGAAAACAGTATTTCCTTTTTGGAGCGATGGCTGTGATACTTGGATGCGGAGATGCTTTTCATCTTGTACCAAGAGCAATCGCATTGTGTACGACGGGCCTGGAAAACTATACGGCTGCCCTGGGCATCGGTAAGATGATCACATCCATTACGATGACGCTGTTTTATGTGCTGCTTTATTATGTATGGCGTTACCGTTACGAGGCTGGCGAAAAAAAAGAATTAACAACGGCAGTCTGGGCACTGGCGCTGATTCGTATCCTGTTATGTTTTATGCCACAGAATGCATGGACAAGTGCGAAACCACCTCTTTCCTGGGGGATTTACCGAAATATTCCCTTTGTGATTCTTGGGGCGCTGATCGTTGTTTTGTTTTACCGAAGTGCCAGAGAAACCCAGGATAAAACATTTCGATATCTGTGGCTGGCGGTTGTGGTGAGCTTTGCATGCTACATCCCTGTGGTTTTGTTTGCGGATTCTGTACCGGCTGTGGGAATGCTGATGATTCCAAAAACCTGTGCCTATGTCTGGGTGGTTTTAATTGGATATAAAGCAATGAAAGGAAGTAAATAATTATGAAAAAATATCTGAACATTTCTCTTGTTTATGGGATTGCTGCAATGGTGGGCGGTGTTTTTTACCGTGAATTTACAAAATGGAATGGTTTTACAGGTGTGACAGCTCTGGGAAAGGTACATGCACATCTGTTTCTGCTGGGGATGCTGGTATTTATGGTGGTGTCGCTGTTTGCGGCACACAATGATCTGAAAAGCCAGAAAACCTTCCGGATTTTTCTCTGCGTTTATAATATCGGAGTTCCGCTGACCGCGATTATGCTGGTAATCCGCGGCATTACACAGGTGTTGAATCTTTCTCTGTCCTCCGCATGCAATGCTGCCATTTCCGGAATTGCGGGAATCGGACATATTTTAACCGGAGTCGGAATCATATTGCTGATTCTTTCCCTCAGGAAAGTGGGAGAAAAGTAACTTAACCATCCCCGGAAGCCCTTTTGTATTCCTTGAACATACAAAAAAAGAGAGGTATAATAACAACATATAAGAAAAACAGATGCCGAGAAAACAATTGGTGAATTGGGAGGAAAAAAATGATAATCAGGAATGTGAAGGTATATACAGAGAGCAAAACATTTGAAGATGGGGCAATCATGATTCGCAATGGGGTGTTTGACCAGGTGCTTACCGGATTGGACAGCGGTGGAGCAGACGATCCGGAGACCCTGGATGGAGAAGGATGCTATGCGATTCCAGGCCTTATCGATCTGCACTTCCACGGATGCATGGGAGACGACTTCTGTGATGGCTCCAAAGAAGCAATTGCAAGAATTGCGAAATATGAGGCATC
>JALERH010000178.1 GCA_022764275.1 Blautia sp.
GTGGTTTGAACCCCATGAGGCCTACAAAAGTCCGCAGAAGACACTCCTTTTGATGCTGGCACTTTCCGGATTTGGAGAGTTCACAAAGTATCAGCTCCCCAAGAGGAAAACAACCGAAAAATAGAGGTTTGCAGTCCATAATTTCTGCAAAAGGGACAAATTTGTCCCGGATAAAAAAGGCGGATGTGATATACTAACTGTATCATATCTGCTTTTTTTAATACGGGGGAAAGTTCAATGGCGAAAAGAGAGGTATGGGACGAGATGATAGAAACAGATGAAATAATGGGTAAGATTGAAAAAGATGGCGCCGAGTATTTTTCCAGAGAAAAAAAATCCAAAATAGAGGTTGGTATCTATCTGGAGCAACTGATGGAGGAGCGGAATATTACGAGAAAGGATCTCTTTCGGAAACTGAATCTGGAGGAATCTTACGGGCGCAAGCTGCTCGGGGGACAGAGAGTGCCTACCAGAAAAATACTGTTGCAGTGCGCTTTTATTCTGGGATTGAACCTGGAGGAAACGCAGAGACTTCTGGAAATTGGACAAAAAGCCAGACTGTATCCCAGGATTCGTTATGATGCCGCAATTATTCATGGAATCAAAAAAGAAATGAGCCTCGATGAAGTAAATGCTTTCCTTGAGGAAATCGGGGAAGATTCCATTTTATGAGACGGGAGGAATTTGAAAAGGAATACAGGAAAAATATAGAAGAAATTCCTATTCCGGATATTCTGAAAAAAGATTACAAATGTGAGTCGTGTCTGAAAGAAAGAAGGGACACGAAAACTTTGCTGGTCTATAAGAAAGACAACAAGAGACCTTACATATTAAAAATTGCGGAACATAACAGAGGACGTATTCTGTTGTGCGAAAAAAATATTCTTTCTGAATTACGGTATGCCGGAATAGAAAACTTTCCCATGCCGCTGCTTTTTATGAAAGAAGGAGAATCTGTCTATTATCTGAGAGAATACATAGAGGGTAAAACGCTGTTTGAATTGGTAAAGCGAAAGGGCTGTATGTCTGAGAATGTTCTTTGCCTGACAGGAATCCGGCTTTGCCGCCTGCTTGAAATTCTTCACAGCCAGCAGCTGCCGGTCATTCACAGAGATATAAAACCAGAGAATATTATTTACACGAGAAAACATACCTTTACACTGATTGATTTTGAGACAGCCCGGAAATACTCACCGGAAAAAGAGCACGATACATATGTCATGGGAAGCCGTCCCACGGCGGCACCGGAACAGTTCGGGTATGCACAGACCGACCAGAGGACAGACATCTATGGACTGGGAATGACCATGAATTATCTTGCATGCGGCACATATGAGAGAAAAGATCTGAAAAAAACAGAAATATCGGGAGGATTGAGGAGGATTATTTATAAGGCCACTTCCTTTGACCCGGATAAACGGTATCAGAGCGCAGAGCAGTTATGCGCGGCGCTGATGCGGCACAGAAACAAAATGATGATTGGGAATCGCCAACACATAGTTGGAAATGATACAAGGTTTCAGAGGAGAAAGAAAAAGGAGGAATGTGAATGAAACGCAGGAAAGTAACAGCACTTTTGCTGGCAGCAACGCTGGCTGTAACCGGCATCGGACAGACCGCGATGGTCTGGGGCTCTGATTTCTCAGATGAGTTTTTTGGAGAAAGCGTGTCGGAAGAAATTGTAGTGGAAGAGCAACTGGCTGAGGTTGGAGAGTCAGACAGCACAGAGAACGCGTTTGACAGCGAAGAACCGGCAGAGGAATTTGTAAGTGAAGAGGCAGAGACAGGTCTGACCTTTGCAGATGAGGACGGGCAGGAAGAAGTTTCTTACGACTATGCTTTTCCCAGAAACGAAATCAAACTGCTCCCGAACTGGGGAGAATGGATCAACCGATATCCGGAATGGTACGCAAGCGATGGAAATGCAGGAAACATCGAATTTACGGATATTAAGGTGGAGAATGACGACCCGGAACATCCGGCGATATCCGTTGAGATGAACGCAGAAGGCAGCGGATGGGACATCCGTGCACTGCAGTACGGACATGCTGTAATCACATTGACCTATACGCCAGTGGGCGAAACGAGGGAAGCTACATATCGGATAGATGTGAATGTAGACCGGGATGTCTATAACATTTCAATCGACAGCGATACTGGTACCGGAAACCTTCTTCCGGGGGATACCCTTACACTGAATGCAAACGTATGGGTGAACAGCGCAGAGAACAATGAGCAGGAGCAGGAAAAAGCTTCACAGGTTCAGATTGAATGGACTGTGGAAGAAGGCGCAGAGTTCGTAGAATGCTCGGAAGACGAAAACGGATTTCATGTAACTGCAAAACAGGATGCTGCCAATCAGTGGGCAAGAATTACCGCAACGGGTTATGTGTCAGGTGATAATGGCAGAGCAGAGGTATGCAGGGAAGATTGGTACGTATCCATCAACAATGTATACTATGAGATTAAGCCATTTGATCGTGACGTAGAAAGCAATCTGGCTGTAGGCGAGAGTGTGGTAATCGCACCGGAATTATATGGCTATGATAAGGAATATTCTCAGAAGGAATATCGGGTAAATGAAAAAGAATTCTCCTGGCGTTGGGCATGGGGAGATACAAACGCAATTGAGATTAAGGATGCAACAGGAAAGATTATCACCCCCGGGGAAAGCGAAGATGCTTATGGAATAGCTCCTTTTACTATTACAAAGCTGAAACGTGAGGGTACGGATGCAGGACTGTGCGCAGAGTTTCCGGGAGAAAAAAAGGGAGATGCTGTTGCCGGGAGAGTATATTCTTTTGACCACATCGATTATGATGTCTGGTTCAACAGTGAAACACTGCGCGGCGATGAACACTATACCTGGATTTATACAAATGAACAGCAGACAGTCAGCCTTAATACGGAAAACCTGAGAGGCGATTATGAGTTAGTATGGCAGGCAGGTAATTATGGGCAAAATGACGAATTCTGTGAGGATACTTCCATTCCGTACACCATCAGTGCAGACGGCACAAGTATCACACTGAACGGTGCTGCTATTCCGGCTGAAAGCAACTTCAACATTCGTGTGACAGTTATGGCAGGCGGAAACGAAGTGGCCGGAACTGATTTCTGGGTAGATGTAAAGGAGCCGAGATACGATTACGGCGAACTGCCATATTTCTATGAAGGTTCTACCGCCCAGCTTCCATACTGGGGATTTGGCATTAACAGATATGTGAACTGCTATGTAGAGGATGTGGACCATCCGGACGGAACGGGAATCCCGGTTCAGGTTACCAATGTAACAGCTGTGAATGCAGCAGACGATGAAGGATACAAACCGGTGGTTACAGTGAATCCATGGGAGGATGGAAACGGCTGGAGTGTTGATATGGAACGTATGGGTCATGCCATCGTGACAGTAGATTATACCACATGGGATGGAAACGCTGCATCCTATACTATCGACGTGTATGTTGGCGGAGATGTGTATGACATGTCCGTATCCAGCGATACTGCAACCAATAAGATGCTTCCGGGCGAGGGTCTTACTCTGACCGCCGATGTATACCAGCGCTCCTTTGACTGGGAAAATGGTCACAGCGACATTACAAATCCGGAAGATGTCTGGGTAGAGTGGGAATATGATTCCGAAAGCGACACCTACACATTTACACCAAATGGAAATCAGCTTACTGTAAAAGCTGAAAAAGACGGAAGAGGCACGAACGTCAGAGCAGTGGCGTATGTGAAGGACGAGAATGGAAATCCTATAGAAGTAGCATCCTGCGACTGGTGGGCAGAGGTATTTACAGCATACTATACTATTTCTGAAAATACGCTGGAGTCCGGCAGAACATGGGGCTGCAATCAGAAAATAGAACTGAATCCGGAACTGACACTTTTCAATGAGGAAAATGTGGGCGGAACCACTGTAGAGGAACCAGTACGCTATCGCGTGGAAGGCGACTGGTGGGCATTTGCTTTCGTAGATGCCGACGGAAATGAAGTGGAAATTACAGATGAAAATTGTTATGCTGAGGCACCGTTTACCGTTGTAAGAAAGACAACAGACGGTTTCCGCGTCACTCTCGTTGCAGAGCTTTTCGAAGAGAACAGAAATCCATATGAAGTGGAAAGAAGAGACTTCTGGATGGACGGCCTTGACTATGGTGTATGGTTCAGCGAAGAAGGAAAAGGCGAACTGCGCGGCGGCGGTGGCTATACCTGGATCTACAGTGATGAGACAAAGTACCATGTATGCCTGAACACCAATAATCTGGAAGGCTACGAAGATTATGATATTGAGTGGCGCATTGATGACGCTCTGGCAGGTACATACCGTTTCGACGGAGATGGAATCACTTTTGACGGAACAAAATTAAGTGACATCATATACGATGATCCTTTCAACGGCGGATTTGACGTAGAGGTAATTGTAAAAGCCGGCGGAGAAGAAGTATCCAGAAACGGTTTCCGGGCAGACGTACGTAATCCGTACGATGAAGTACAGGAAATCCGCGATACGGATATGCTTCGTGGAGATACGAGAGTATTTGATGGAAATATTCTCCATTACTACATAGAAAATAAAGAAAATCCGTATGGCGGATCCTATGAGCTTACGATTACCAACATAGCTGTAGAGGATCTTCGCGAGGAGCCGGATGAAGAAAATCCGGTATTAGTGGCAGTGCAGAATGATGACGGAATATGGGAAATGACGTGTCAGAATTACGGGCCTGCACTGGTTAGAATCAACGCAGAGAACGAAGAATATGGTATCACGAGAGAATTTGAATTCAGAATAGACGTATCCAGCGATCTCTATCGTTTGTCTGGTGTGGATATTGAGCCGGGCCAGGTAATACTTCCGGGGACAGATATGGTTATGCAGCCTCATATCGTTCATATTTCAGAGGGCGAGGCAGAGTCAGAACTGAACACCAAAGAGTTTACCATCGAAAGCATTGACTATGATGACAACTGGTTCGATGTAACAACAGATGCAGATCACAACATTACCGTGCACGCAAAGGAAACTTTTGAAAGCATTGAAAGCGACATCCATGTAAGATTGCAGATTCCGCTTGAAGATGGTAATACATATACAACAGAGTACGGTATTACTGTATGGATCCGTCCGGAGTATGTAAAGGTAGAGGGAGCAGAAAAATTTGTTACCGAGCCGGGTGCAGCCGTAACGGCAGAGGATATGGGTGCTGTTCTGAAGGTATATAGCACAGCGAACCCGGAAGGTAAGGTTGTAGAAAATGCTTCCTTCAAATTGGATATTCTGGAAGGCAGCGCGTATATGGACGTGAATGAAGCACAGAATGTCATTACTGTAAAAGAGGGAGCCCTCAGTGCAGAGGAGGGACCAGTGACGGAATATGTGGCTATCTGGCCGTCAGATGAATATACTCTGGAAGATATTCCGAGAGAATACTGGATTCCTGTAACAATCTGTAACCATAAGTACAGCGAATGGACTACTGTTTCCACAGCATCCATCCATTCTGCGGAAATTCAGAAGAGAACCTGCTCAGTTTGTGGAAAAGAAGAGACAAGAGAGGTTGGAGCAAAATTAACACCGGTACTTGTTATTCCAGGTAAATTAACTTCCTTCAGCATTCAGAAGGGACAGACCGTAAGTTTTGCAGTTACCATGGCAAAAGGCGATGCATTGGCTTCCTGTACTTCCAGTAAGAAATCTGTGGTAAAAGTAGCAGGAGTTGATAAGACGACTGGAACCATCAGCCTGAAGGCAGCTAAGAGCGGAACCGCAAAAATTAAGATTACACTTGCCAGCGGAATGGCGAAAACCTACACGGTGAAGGTAGTTACCGGAACCATCAAGACATCGAAGATAGCAGTTGCCAGCTCGAAGGTTACCCTGGAAAAGGGAAAGAGCTTCAGGCTGAACGCTACCGTAAAACCATTCACCAGCACACAGAAGATTACTTACACAACTTCCGATAAGAAAATTGCAGCAGTAAGCTCTTCCGGAAAGATTAAAGCAGTCGCACCTGGTACAGCGACAATCACCGCTGTTTCAGGAAGTAAGAAAGCAACCTGCAAAGTAACGGTAACAGGTATCGCAAATGTGAAGTCTTCTGTTACTGTAGCAAAGGGTAAAACTTTAACACTGAAACCAACGCTCTACGGCATCACGGATAAAGTTACCTATACTTCCTCCAACACGAAAGTAGCAACCGTATCTTCCAAAGGAAAAATTAAGGGAGTTAAGAAAGGCACAGCTACCATTACTGTTACGGCAGGAAACTATACTGTAAAGTGTAAAGTGACAGTCAAATAACCAGGAGAAATATAAAAAACAGGGAACAGCCCCGCGGATGGAAATGATCCGTGGGGCTGTTTCCTGTTTCAGGATGACTTTAAAAATTCAGTTCAATTGCGCTTCAGTTCCTTTTTTCTCTGAAGGACTACGTAGACAAGAATGGCCGCAAACATTACAAACAAAATGGAGCAGGACAGCAGATAATTCAGTGCTGCGCCCATTACACCCCAGGCCTGTACCATTTTCTTTGCTGGAAGAATGGTAAGGACAGCAGTGATACCGTAAACCACCAGGAGGCAG
>JALERH010000034.1 GCA_022764275.1 Blautia sp.
TGCGCCGATCGCATGGAAGTCACCGGTGAAGTGAAGGTTGATGTCTTCCATCGGAACAACCTGTGCATATCCGCCGCCTGCAGCGCCGCCCTTTACACCAAATACCGGTCCCAGGGATGGCTCACGGAGTGCTACCATAACTTTTTTGCCAAGCTTCTGCATACCGTCTGCAAGGCCTACGGTTGTGGTGGTCTTTCCTTCTCCTGCAGGAGTCGGGTTGATAGCAGTAACAAGGATCAGCTTGCCGTTCTCTTTGTCTGTCTCTTTTAACAGATTATAATCGATTTTTGCTTTGTACTTGCCGTACTGCTCCAAGTATTTGTCGTCAATACCAGCTTTTTCAGCAATCTGAGTGATTGGCAGCATTTCGCTTTCCTGTGCGATTTCGATGTCACTTTTGAATCCCATAGTTCAATTACCTCCTTTTTCGTCCATGCCTCATGGGCAGGACCCTCCGCTTGAATTTGGTCTTTATATAAAACAGGATAAACCTGTTTTAATCATAAAAATATATTTTTTACCCTATGCCACTTTGAGAAAAGCTTTCAGAGAACCGATGATCACATCGCCCATGACCGCCATATCTTCTGCCGCAAAGGATACCGGAAAATTATCGGAAAACAGGATCTGTGAAGATGGCGGAAACTCATCATCCCCTTCCCAGAGGATCATACGGATCTGATATCCCGGATAAATGGAAATCTCATAGGCCATGTCACCGTATTTTACAGGGACTGCCTTAATATGCTCCATGATCTTCCGAAAATCCGCCAGACGGTTTCCATAGGAAAAAGCAAGTCTTTTGATGCAGCGTCCGTCAAACTGGCGCAGGTAAACCTCTCCCCACGGCATTTCCCGGTAGGTCTTAAAGCTTCCTGTCCCTGTGGACTGTGCACCATTTAACAGAAATCGGATGGTAAGGATTTTTGCATAGATCATATCCTCAAGGGGATAAAATCCCATCTCATCCGAAACGTGATCCACCTGAAAATCCGGATATGTAATATGATAAACACTTCCCAGAAAGGTCAGGGTAAAGGTCTTTTTCTCACTGTCATAGGGGATGGAAAGCCTTGCGGCGATCTCCTGTGGGTCTGCTTCCTGATAAAGCTCCAGATAGTGTTCCCAGGGCATCCTCTCCTTACTGTCTTTCTCATAGTTTAAGTCATTGATGTTAAATGGCATGTCATACCTCTGTTAAATCTTGATCATTTTTATTTTCTGTTCTGCAGCTCCTCCATCACGTCCGGGAACATTCCGGTGTCTGTATGGGGAATGAAGCAGGCTCCCACAAACTCATCCATATAGGTAGGAACCGTGGAAAGCTCCATATAAGTCATATTGGATGCCAACTCGTAGGTCTTCTTCTCTGCCTGTGTGGACAGCAGCATCAGATAAGCACCCGTCAGGGAAGAGTTTCCGATGTAATGGAATTTTTCCAGCGGAATATCCGGGAACATTCCGATATTGACGGCATTTCTCATATTAATGCCGCTTCCGATTCCGCCTGCTACATATACATCATCGATCATGGATACATCGAAGTCCAGAGAACTGAGCATCGTACGGATTGCAGAGAAAATCGCTCCCTTTGCACGGATAAAGTTGTCAATATCCACTTCCGTGATCTCCACGTCCTTGACGGATCCGGCTTCCTCCTCAAAGGCAATGACGTAGCTTCCCATTCCATAATGGTCATGACGGATTCGTCTGCCTTCACGGACAAATTTTCCTTTTGGATTGATGATTCCGCACATAAAGAGCTCGCTGATCACGTCGATAATGCCGGAACCGCAAAGTCCCACCGGCTTCGTACCAGGCTCTCCCACTACCTTAAAGGTTGGCTCCATCGTCTCTTTATCAATGGTACATGCTTCGATCGCACCGTCCGTAGCACGCATACCGCAGCTGATATCACCGCCCTCAAAGGCAGGACCTGCAGAGCACGCACAGCTCATCATGAAATCGGAATTACCGAACACCAGCTCTCCGTTTGTACCAAGGTCAATGAACAGGGAAAATTCCGGTCTGTTCCAGATCATGCTTACCAGTGTACCGGCAGTGATATCACCGCCTACATAGCTTCCGATATTGGGCGCAATGATAATGTGCGCGTCTCTATTAATGGCAATTCCCACATCGGAAGCAAAGAGGGAATTTGTCTTAAAGAATGCAGGAATGTAAGGCTCCATACGGACCGGATCCGCGTTGATTCCTGCAAACAGATGATTCATAGTCGTATTGGATGCTACACACATCCGGTAAATCTGATTTTTCGGAATTCCTGCAGCTTTACACATCTGATTGATCATCGGATTGATGGTCTCTTTGATAACTGCATCCTGAAGCTTTTTCTTTCCGCCGGGCTTCTGCTGCTCAATGATCCGGTTGATCACATCCGCGCCAAAGCGAATCTGCCCGTTGCCGGAAGATGCCTTTGCAAGAATTTCTCCATTTTCCATATTGATCAGTACGGCTGAAACAGTGGTCGTACCGATATCCACTGCAAGTCCTCCCACCACGAGATTTTCATCTTTTCCGAATACATCATACACAAACATATCATTTGGTGTGGTTCGAAGGACACATTTCACCTGATAATTGCTGTATCGCAGCACATCAGGAAGTTTTTTCAGCACCGCATAAGGAATTCTGACCTGCTTTAAATTCATAAACTTCTTCAGTGCCCTGGTCAGACGCTCATTATCCGGCATCGTATCTTCAAGACTTGGCGGGTCCATGGTAAGTTCCACCACGTCAAGGCTGTTTCTCAGTTCAATGCCCGTGAGTTCAACTTCTCTCTTGGCATTTTCAAAAATGGCTATTTCCTCTTTGGAGCTTAAATCCGCCACCTTCATCCTGCTTTTATAAGCAGAAGCGATATCCGGCACAAGGACGGTCACATCCGCACAGATCTTACTGACACAGGCAAGCCTCCATCCTTTTTCAAACTCCTCGTCCTCGATATGAAGAGTCTTTTTACTGTCCAATTCCCCGCTCTTTAACTGTACCCGGCACTTTCCGCAGGAAGCGTTTCCGGAACATGGAGCGTCTATTGCCACATTGGCCTCTCTGGCGATCTCCAGTAAATTGTCCCCCGCATTGGCAAATGTTTCTACCTCACTGCCATTCTCGAATGTAAATGTTACCTTAAACATCCGGCAACCCCTTTCTTAATAGCCTTCTTTTTCTTTGAAAAAAGGGCTGCGGCCGAAGCCCCAGCCCTTTTGTACTCATCTGATTAGATTTCCAGATAGGAATCTGCATACAGTGTGTTGCCTTTGAATACATCGCAGGATTTAATAGTCTCCATCAGACGAAGGTCGTTAGGATTAACGATTGCGGATGTAAGACCATTCATCATAGCCATTGCTACAAGAGCAGAGTCCATGATCGGACGGATGTGTTTCGGCATACCATTGCTGTTGTTGGAAAGACCACCTGTAGAGTTCAGTCCCATATCGGAGAACATTTTGATTGCTTCGAGAACTTCCATCTGTTTGTCCTGCATTCCCTTTACAACCAGGAATAACGGGTCAAACCAGAGATCTGAAGGATCCATTCCAAGCATCATACCTCTCTCAAGCATGTTCTGGCAGTGCATCATACGCTCGTCATTGTCAGCAGCTACCATACCGGAGGAGCAAAGTGCGATAACGATTGCATCGTTTGCTGCTGCAAGATCGATGTTTGCAATTCTGTCACCTGCATCTGCGGAGTTAACGATTGGTTTTCCTTTTGCTCTGTTGTATACGGAA
This sequence comes from Blautia sp., assembly GCA_022764275.1. Lineage (GTDB taxonomy): Bacteria > Bacillota > Clostridia > Lachnospirales > Lachnospiraceae > Blautia_A. The sequence goes on from JALERH010000034.1 coordinate 3,759, forward strand.
ATACCAGCTTCGATAGCTTTCATGTTCGTGGTATCCAGTGCAAGGGGAACATTGTCAAATTCAGACTGAAGGAGCTGAACAGCCCATTTCATCAGTTCTTCACCATCGTTCTCTGCCGGTCCGATATTTACATCGAGATAAGTAGCGCCTGCATCCAGCTGCTGTTTTGCTCTTTTGATGATCGGCTCAGGATCTCTTTCTGTAAATGCTTTATTTACTGCCGGTGCTGTTGTGGAAAGTCTCTCTCCGATTGTTACAAATTTTGCCATAATCGTGTTCTCCTTTTATCATTTATTCATTAAGAGCCGGACCGGCTGTGAAGCCAGTCTGGCTGTGTGTTACGATCAGATCTGGCCCTGTGCCTGCATATCCTTTAAGAATTTTACAAGCTGTACAGCTTCTCTCGGTCCTACGATAATTTCCCATCCAGGAAGTTTTGCTTCCAGGTCGCCCTTAAGAACTGCTACTTTACCAGGAATAACCAGTTTTCTGCATTTTACTTTCGGCTCAACATTCTCCTTGATGTATGTGGAGATGCTGTTGCCGGAGAATTTACCAGCAGCCCAGGAGGTCAGTACGGACAGACCGCCTGCATCGTTGATTACCAGGTTCAGCGGAACACCGGAACGCTCCAGTTCACCGGATACTACGAAATATGTAAGAGCAAAGTCTACTGTCGTAACGACTAAGGAGTTCTCATCTGCACCGTTTAATGGGTAAATGCCCGGCTCAACCTTCATTGGCTTCTGCGGGTCAGTGAATACGTTCTGACGCAGACCGTATAACGGAAGAGCTTCTGCATAGGTCATCTGCTCCATTACGATAATGGAACCATATTTCATGGTAAACATAGCTGCAAGAGCTGCCTGTAAGTGAAGGTCACCTTTTGCAATCTTAACCAGATTTACGATGGACGGATATCCGAATGTTCTGTCCTGATCCTTCAGAGCTGCACGACGAACCTGTACAGTATTTGCAAAGGTTTCTTTAATGTCAGCGCCTGTGGTATCAAGAACAAGGTTCTTATTTCCGAGTTTTTCAAGAGCTGCTGTAGTGTCATATAATTCATTTAAGTCTTTTCCGGATACGCCGAGAACAACACCTGCTTCAGTTGCAACTGCGTTCATTGCTTCATAGTTGGAAGCGTTAGCTCCGTTTAAGACTGGTTTGCTGTCTTTGCATACTGCAAGAGCTGCTTTTGCGATCTCAGGATCTGTACAGCCAAGAACCAGAGTTCTGCCAAGACCTGCAGCTTTTTCTACCAGTGCGGTATATTTTGCTGCATCTGCACCTTCGCTGCAGTTTACATAGATAAGCTCAGCATACATTCTCTCACCGATACGGTCATAATCAACCTTCGGGATCTCAGCAAGTTTTGCATCTACAGTTGCGTCATCCATGCATGTGCAAAGTGCAACAGCGTATCTTGGCTTGCTTACAAATGTTTTTTCGTGTCTGAATAATACGGTCTCACCGCCCAGGGTGAACTCTCCATCGCCGGTTCCGATCTTGATGGTCTTCATTGGCGGAGCAGTAGCCTCGGACAGAGAAGCAATCGCTTCATCAGACATATGTGGACATTGTTCGATTTTCATTGCGCCCTGAGCAACCTTCATAGAGAAAGCCATACAGGTAGGGCATCCACATTCCTTACAGTTTTTCTTTGGTGTTAATTTAAAGATCTGAATACCATTCAGTGCCATTTTTTATCTTCCTCCTATTCAATTACGCAAGTGCTTTGATCAATCTGGAAACGGCTGCAACAGCTTCCGGATGTCTTAAGATAACAGCATCGGAACCTGCAGCAAGATCAGCTGCGGCTGTCATAACTTCCATATCGATTCCACGCTCTTCTTCCGGTCCCCACTCAGGCATATCAGCTTCAGAAGCGGTTGCTTCCTTTACGCCCCATGTCTCAGCAGATACAGGTGTAATGATAGGCATCTGCAGCATGTTATCATTCTGTGATAAAGCTGCACCTTTAATACGGTCCATAGTGGATACAACATACTCATATCCGTATCCGGCAGCAGCACTGCCGATATTCATAACGATTTTCTGAGGATTAACACCCAGCTGTGTGGTAACAACGTTAAGCTGTTTTGCAAGGTTGATATCTACGGCAGACTCAGCGCCAACGATCTGGTCGTAAGCAAGTCCTGCTGCAGCACCAATTGCTTTATAGTTTTCCTCTTTTTCAGAAAGGATCAGTACGTTTCTTCCCTGAAGAGCTTCTGCTACCTTTGGAAGAAGTTCTGCATCCTTCTCTACATTTTTGCATCCCTCTACTACTAATGGAGCATCAATAGCATCTGCTACTTCTTTAACAACTGCGATCAGTTCGTCAACAGATTTGTTCACACCATTCGGGTCTCCGCCTTCCAGGATCAGAGCAACGAAATCAGCACCTTCCATAGCTGCTGCTTTTTTCGCCATCTCACCGATTGTGGAAGCACCTTCATAGTATGCTTTGATTCCTTCGGATACAACATTCTCAAGCCCCATATCAGAGATTTCCACACCGATCTTCGGTGTGTTTTCTGATGGTGCATCGAAAGTATAGAATGGAAAAGTAGAGTCTCCGCCGATTGTTACAGTCTTGTCTCCGCTTCCAATCGTGACTGTATTAATCTTTGCATTGAATTTCTGAAGTTTCTGATTAAACGGCATTTCTTTTTGGCCTCCTTAATAAAATTTCTGTGTGTATGTCTCGCACAGAAGATACACATCATCTCATTTAGTATACTACATCATCAGATCTATTGACAAGACCGGATGACCATGTTCTGTCAAAAAATGCAGGAAAACGCAGGTAACCCGGAAGCGCTCCGACACCTTTTTGTGTCCAATGCGCTCCGGGTAAACCGCCCTTTATTACATCATCGGATCCAGGCCAAGTGCCGGATGTCCTTTTTCCGTCAGGAATGTAACCAGAGTCTCCGGATCTGTAGCGATTGTCTCATCACCGATCATATCAGTAAAGTTGTCGATTCCGTAAAGGTCTTTTGCGGAAGCATTCAGTCTGTCAGCAATGAAATCCTTCAGTTCTTTCGGCATCCATACGATACGCTCGATACCGCCTTCTGCCTTCATGAACTTCTTGGAAGCGATAAAGTGTTTACCATGTCCCATGAAACCAGGAGTCTGAACACCGCCGCCAGTCATGGAAGCCATCTCGGAGAAGGTCATTCCAAGAGGAGTCATGCCTGCATACTCACGGTTTGCGATTACAACACCGTTGGAGAACGGCTCGATACCGCAGATACACTCGAAGCATCCACAGGATGTCATAGGATCCTGCATGATGGAGTACAGGGTAACATGCTCAAGTGCTCCCTGGGAGAATTTCTTAACTGCTTCATCAACGTCTTCGTAAGCACCAAGATTTTCATCGATCGGTCTCTCTTTTGTAATTACCTGGCAAGGTCCGTTCGGATCCAGCTCGTTGGTAGCTTTTGCATCCAGCCATGAAACGGCACCGCAGAGTCCAAGTCTCTCAGGTGTTACCACACATACGTGAGACGGGGAGAATGCCTGGCAGAGGATACAGCTGTAGTATACGTCTACAGACTCATCGGTCAGGTTTGCAAGACGGTCATCACGTTTTTCGAAGATCGGGATAGCAACCTCATGACGGATTCTGGTACACTCAGCCGGATCTGTGTAGATCACAACCTCACATTTGTCAACAACAGCGTCGAACTCGTTCTTAACCTGTGCATAAAGCACTTCACCGATATGTTTGATACGGAAGCCTGCATCGAATGCTGCGTGGCTGATACGGATACGCTGCATATCTCTCTGACCTGTATGGTAAACACCCTCAATACAGTTAATGTAGTTGTGGAATTTACGCTCAATAACCGGCTCAAAATCAGGCTGCATGTTCTTTCCGGCAACTTTTACAACGTAAGCGATGCTGTTCTTGCTGCCGTCTGCCATCTCGTCCACTTCCGGTCCCACAACGGTAATCTTGTGGTCTTCCACTTCAGATGCATCACAGGTATGTACAAGCTCTGCACAGTCTACACGGGAACCGTCGAACTCTACGCGCATATCTTTACGACGGATGATCTCGCCCTCGAAAGCAGATGCGAAAGCAACCGGGATGTCGATATTTGTAATCTTGATCTTAATGTCACGAGCTTCCAGGGAAGTTGCATTCCATTTGGAAACATCTGTCTGGCAGATCAGGCTCTTCGGAACTCTTGCTACGTCTGCCTGGTTTGTGATAACCGGGAAGCCAAGAGCGATAGCGCCTGCACCACAAGCAACGATGACATCGTTTAACGGAGCAAATGCGTTAACAAATGCCGGAACTCTCTTCATGGTGTATTCCATCAGAGTTGCTGCATCGCCAGGTTTTACGTTACCAAAGATCAGAGCTGCACGAAGTGCAACGGATACAACATGGATAACAGCTGTTACGTCTTTTCCAAGCGGGATCACACGTACATTTGCACCTGTCTTATATCCAACCTCTGCAAGCTGGTCAATGATATCGCCTACCAGTGTTACCAGGATACCCTGTGCCTGATAGGATTTTACAAGAGCTGCTGCTTCCTCTGCATCTTTTGCTTTGCCAAGGATAACGGCTACGCCAGGAATATCGCCTGTTACAAGCGGAACACCAAGCTCACGGATCACAGCATCTGCAAGATGTCCGTAGCATGGCTCTTCATATGGAGCTGCTCCATCAATGTATTTTAATACTTCGATAAACTCTGCGCACAGAGCGGTAGCAACACCGGACATAAATACGTCATGTGTTCTTTTTTCTCTTGTCATAAGAGTTTTTACAACTCCAAGAGCTTCTTTTAACTCAGCAAGAGTGGTAACTTTCACACCTGTTACTGCGTAGTAACACGGAAGTGCATAAGCTGTATCCGGGAAGCTGACAGCTTTGTCAGCGCCGTATTGTTCAATTGCCTGGTTGATGGCACCTTCTGTCAGTCCATAAACCGCATCGTTTCCTGCGAAAACACTCTCAAATAAAGTCACTGTTATACCTCCTAATTTTACGATCACTGATGATCTATCTTATCTTTGATTTTTCTAATCTCGCCGGTAACCTCTTCGCTGAAATCATAAGGGGATTTTCCCTGTCTGTCCGCATCGATCACCTGCGTATTATAATGAATCATTCCCAAAAGATCTTCCTGTGGAATCCGCTCCAGAATGAAGGCTTCGTCTTCCTCATTGCGTACCTTGTTGGCCACAACCTTTACTTTCGCCACACCTAAATCTTTCGCAAGTCTCTTGACATTTTTATAGGTCTGAACGCTTCTTGCACCCGGCTCGATCACAACGATAAAAGCATCCATGCCTTCTGTCGTGCCTCTGCCGAGATGCTCCAGTCCTGCTTCCATATCCAGGATCACAACATCCTCGCGGCGAAGCACAAGATTGTTGATGATCCGTTTCAGCATGACGTGTTCCGGACAGACGCAGCCGCCTCCGCCTGTCTCCACAGTTCCAAGCACAAGCAGCCTGACTCCGTTGCAGACTTTTCCGTATTTGTCCGGGATGTCATCCACCTTCGGATTGAGATGATAAAACTGGTTTCCCGGTCCTGCACCTGTACGCTCCTCCACGAGTTTTCTCATTTTGGAAATAGGTACGATAGAATCCAGTGTTTCCTCATCAAATCCCAGCGCAAGACCAAGATTTGCATCCGGATCCACATCTGCCGCCAGCACTGGTCTGCCCTCCTCGGCATATAATCGGGCAAGTGTTGCAGCAAAAGTTGTTTTTCCCACGCCGCCTTTTCCTGTAACTGCAATTTTCATTTTACGTCATCCACCTTTGTCATTTGATAGCTTTAGTCTGATCAGATTCCTAAAGCGGTTCTCTTTTCTTCAATTCTTTCAATCATCAGGTCAACTAATTTCTCGATATCTGTTTCAACTGTGTAAGCAGCCCCTGTCCATTTTCTGGTTCCCTCTGTCAGGATCTGTGCCATCTGGTCAGAACCAGCCACATACGGGTCTACTCCAAGGAATGTATCAATACCGGTACCGATTACGTAGTTACCGATGGATACAGCCTTTTCAGACATCCACTCAGGTGCACATCCTACTACAGGAAGCTGATTGATCTGGAGACCGGAATCTTTTGCAAGCTCAGCAGCAAGAACCATCATACGGGAAATATCCACGCAGGAGCCCATATGTAATACCGGAGGAATGTCAGCCAGCTCACATACACGTTTCAGACCAGCACCGCAAAGGTCTTTTGCTCTCTTGTCCATCAGACCAGCTTTTGCAGCAGCCTGTGCAGCACATCCGGATGCAATGACAACGATATCATTTGCAATGAGCTTCTTCATCAGCTCGATGTGTGCGGTATCAGGTCTTACCTTCGGGTTGTTGCATCCAACCATAGCAACTGCACCACGGATAACACCGGAGGTGATGCACTCCAGTAACGGTTTGGTTGTACCGGTCTCATCTACCTGGGAGTTTGTAACACCGTCAAGTGTTTTCACAATTGCTTCTACAGAGTATCCAACAGTTGCTTTCTGTTTCATCTGCGGGATATGTACAAGCTCAGGTTTTCTGTTCTTGAAGTTATCAATCGCCATCTTAACGATTGCTTTTGCATTCTCGCCTGCGGTCTCTGCACTGAATCTGATAAATTCGGAATCAGGCATCTGCGCGATCGGAGAAGTTGTCACGAATTTTGTGTGGAAACATTTGCTTAATGGTCCAAGTGCCGGGAAGATACACTGAACGTCTACAACGATAGCCTCACATGCTCCTGTAAGAACTACGTTCTCCTGCTGCAGGAAGTTTCCTGCCATCGGAACGCCGCGGCGCATTGCTACTTCGTTGGAGGTACAGCATACACCGGATACGGTAATGCCTTTTGCGCCTACAGATTTTGCATAGTCGATCATTTCCTTGCTGTCTGCGTATTCGCAGATCATCTCGGAAAGGCTCGGATCATGTCCGTGTACCACGATGTTTACGTTCTCTTCAACCATAACGCCAAGGTTTGCTTCTGTGTCGATCGGCTTCGGGGTTCCGAACAGTACGTCAGAGAACTCTGTTCCCATCATGGAACCGCCCCATCCATCGGCCATACCTGCACGGATGGACTGTTTTACGAGTGCCTCCGGAAGGGAGGAGCATCCCATATGAGCCATATGTAAGGAAGAAGAAACCTCACGGTCGATTGCACGCGGTGCAAGTTCATTCTCGATGAGTTTTTCCTTCTGTCCTTCCGGCATTCTGTCCAGGAATCTCTGGTATCCGAATGGTTTACCATATTCCATAAGGCCGGTTACAGCCATCTCATGAGCCAGATCATAAATGTCTTTTCCCTCTGTCTCTACGCCCCATTCTTTTGCGATACGGATCAGTTTCTCAGGATCTTTTACCTTGTAGTTTCCGTCTGCTGCTGTACAGTTCAGTGTATGACAGATCTCACGGCCGTGGTCAGAATGTGTTGCAGCACCGGCAGCTGTAAATTTCAGGAAGTTTCTTCCTACGATACCGTGAGCATCGCAGCCGCAGATTCCTCTCGGTGCTTTCGGGGTAATACGACATGGTCCCATTGCACAGATACGGCAGCAGATACCCTGCTCACCGAATTTACAGTGTGGAGTCTGATT
>JALERH010000035.1 GCA_022764275.1 Blautia sp.
TGCGCCGATCGCATGGAAGTCACCGGTGAAGTGAAGGTTGATGTCTTCCATCGGAACAACCTGTGCATATCCGCCGCCTGCAGCGCCGCCCTTTACACCAAATACCGGTCCCAGGGATGGCTCACGGAGTGCTACCATAACGTTTTTGCCAAGCTTCTGCATACCATCTGCCAGACCTACGGTTGTGGTGGTCTTTCCTTCTCCTGCAGGAGTCGGGTTGATGGCGGTAACAAGGATCAGCTTGCCGTTCTCTTTGTCTGTCTCTTTTAACAGATTGTAATCGATTTTTGCTTTGTACTTGCCGTACTGCTCCAGGTATTTGTCATCAATACCAGCCTTTGCAGCAATCTCGGTAATTGGTTTCATCTCGCATTCCTGTGCAATTTCGATGTCGCTTTTGAATCCCATGGTAATTTCTCCTTTCTGATATGAGCCGATAAAAAAAGGCAGTATCTGATAAATCAAATACTGCCCAGACGGTCGGCTGTCATCCACTTCTGATTCCCTGTGGTAAACTCCACTGTTCCGTCAGTAATCAGAAGCTCTTTTTGTTGATGACAACACTTTAGCACAGAGAAAAAGGTTTGTCAAGTTTTTATCAAAATCAATTTTGTAAAAAAATTACGAGATTTTTTGTGGAAACCGACTAAAGACAGTTCATAAAAATTTTATGATTGGAGCGGTTGCCATCTGGTACAACTATTGATAGAATAGAGCACAGATAGGACCTAAATGACAATTATCACAGGGAATCGAGAGATTCCTGTATGCAGGAGAATATCGTATAGAGAGGTTGATTGATACATGAGTCGTGCACAATTTCTGGAGATACTGAGAGACCAGCTTGCCGGGCAGATGCATGAAGGTAAGGTGGCAGCACATGTACGTTATTATGAAGATTATATTCAGTCCCAGGTGAGGGGCGGGCACAGCGAAGAGGAGGTACTGGCAGAGCTTGGCGATCCAAGGCTGATTGCGAAGACCCTTCTGGATACGGACACAGACGATGGAAAGAGCAGCTATGAGGAGTACAGTACCTATTCAGAAGAAGGCTCCGGTGCGGGAAGCGGTCAGCAGGAGAAAAACAAATGGTGGAAAAAGCTTGATCTCACCACCTGGTATGGAAAGGCAATCGTCATTGCCGCCGCAGCTGTGGTGGTGGCTTTACTGGTTATGATCATCGGTGCAGTGCTTCCGTTTTTTATCGCTCTGGCTGTGATTCTGTTTATCATTTCCCAGATAAAGAAAAGAGGAGGTTTTTGAGAGATAGTCCTTCGCAGCAGCCTGAAAAGAAGAATGAATGTGATCCCCGATGCAGGTATGCACCGGGGGATTTTTTTCGAATTTTATCGAAAAGGAAAAACAACTTGTTTCCCGTTATGACATGTATTACAGTAATATTGAAAAAAACTGTCGCGATAGGATTTTATCGGGGACGGTATGGCAGATGGGAAGTTATGGAGGGAGATTATGATAAAGGTTTTTTTAGTGGAAGATGAGGCGGTCATCAGGAGAGGAATCAAAAACAAGATTCCATGGGAGGCAGAAGGATTTGAGTTTGCAGGGGAAGCCTCGGATGGAGAGCTGGCGTATCCTCTGATCAGGAAAACAAAACCGGACATCGTGATCACCGACATCAAGATGCCGTTTATGGATGGACTGGAACTGGCATCCATTATCCGAAAAGAGCTTCCGGATACAAAGATTATTATTTTAAGCGGTTATAATGAATTTGAATATGCCAAAAAGGCAATCTCCATCGGTGTGACAGACTATGAGTTAAAACCAATCAGTTCGGAGAAGCTTCTGGAGACCATCCGTAAGGTTGGAAATATGGTACGGGAAGAACAGGCCCAGAAACAGCTCCTGGAAAAATACAGGAAAGATAATCAGGAAAATCTGGAGCTGGAGAAGGCACGATTATTTTATGCTTTAACAGACAATTCCATGTCCACAGCAGAGATTCTGGACTGGGGACGACAGCTTGGCCTGGATTTAACAGCTTCTTTTTATACGGTGATCCTGTTGAAAATTTTTCCTTCTCAGCCGGGAAATACCTATCAGGAGCATCTGGTGGAGAAAGAAACGGCAGCGGAAGAATTTCTGGGACACCAGGAGTGCATCTACTATTTTAAACGCTGGGAAGAGGGATGGTTCCTTCTGGTACGAAGTGAGGACGAGGAGGAGTTCGCAGATCTGATCCAGGGATTGAAAAAGTTTTTGGAGAGACTTTTCCCGGATGATGGAAGTGAAAGTCTGCACTATTTTGGTGGAATTGGAAAAACCGTACAGAGACTTGGGGATGTACGGCAGTCTTTTCTGTCTGCCAACCGGGTATTTGCGGCACGTTTTTTCACCCGGCTGAACCAGATCATCACAGAGGAGAATCTGCGGGAAAAAGAAACTGCCAAAAAAGAAAGCGAGGATCTGAAGGATATCAACATTTCCAATATGGACAGGAAGCTTTTGGAGGATTTCCTGAAAACAGGAGATGCTCAGGAGGCGGAAGCGTTTCTGGATGCCTATTTTGAGAAAATCGGCGTGGGAAATTATTCCTCCCTGATGTTCCGCCAGTATCTTATGGTAGACATGTTTTTCTGCGTATCCAAATTTCTGGAGGGATTGGGCTGCAGTGCACAGGCCCTCAGGGATAAATTCGGAGATGTGGGGGAAATACAGAAAAGGGTGCATTCAACGGCGCAGATGACACAATATATGAAGGAGCTTTTTACGGAAGCCATCCGGCTTCGTGACTCTCTGGCACAGGATAAATACAGCCGGCTGCTGGAAGACGCGCAGCAGTATGTGAAACAGAATTATTCCAATAATGAAATTTCTCTGAACATGGTAGCATCCCATGTAGGCATCAGCCCCAGCTATTTCAGTACGATCTTCCGTCAGGAAACGGGAAATACTTTTATCGAGTATCTGACCGGACTGCGTATGGAAAAAGCAAAGGAGCTTCTGAGGTGCACCAACAAAAAGACCTCGGAAATCGCCTATGATGTAGGCTATAAAGACTCTCACTATTTCAGCTATATTTTTAAGAAAACGCAGGGAGTTACGCCAAAGGATTACCGGGGAGAACGGAAGGAGAGTGCAAATCCGTGAGACACAGCATTTCATTGAAAAAGAGACTGTTTCTCCTTTCTTTTGCAGCAATCGTGCCGCTTCTCGTGATGATCTTCAATGTCCTGGTGACACTTCGTGATTTTACGGAATCATACGGGCAGATCGTTACGAACATCACAGATGCTAATGAATACAACATCAACTTTGAAAAGGATATGAATTATACGGTATACCGGGTGGTAATCGGTTCCATCTCCCTGGATGATCTGAAGAAAGGAGATATTATTGAGGGAAAAGATATCCGGTATGCGACTGTGGTGAAGAACCCTTATAAAATGATCGAAAAAGCCAGAGAAGATTTTCAGGAAATGAGTCAGAACGTTACTGCGGATGACAGTACTTTTCAGATTAAAGGAATTCTGTCCTGCCTGAACACTCTGGAAAATGTTTTGCAGAAGATTGAAGACAATCTGACGAAACCCTCTAATTACTCCAATAATATGCCTATGTGGGAAAACGACATTCACGGTGTGACGTCTCTGATTCAGAATTACATACAGAAATATATTTATTATGAAACACTCAGCCTGGAACGCCTGAAAAATACTATTGAAAAAGAGACATCGGAAGCGATCACCCGGAGTATTCTGATTCTGGCGGGGATTATGGTGGTGGTATTCTGGACTGTCAGAAAGACCATAAGAAGCGTGACCGTGCCCATCAATGCACTCTGCGATGCGGCACGCCAGATGGAAAAAGGTGATTTTACAGCGGAACAGCCTATTTCTTCAGATGATGAGATTCAGATACTGGTACACCGTTTTGACAGGATGAGGGATAAGATCGCCAAGCTTGTGGAGGATATCAAGACCGAGCAGATGAAGCTTAAGGATACAGAACTGAAGCTTCTGCAGGAACAGATCAACCCGCATTTCCTTTATAACACACTGGATACCATCGTGTGGCTGGCAGAGGACGGACAGGACAAAGAGGTGGTTGCCATGACCACATCACTGTCTGAATTTTTCCGTACAGTCTTAAGCGGAGGGAGAGATTACATTACGATCCGGGAGGAAGAAGCCCACATCCACAGTTACCTGCGTATCCAGCATTTTCGATATGAGGATATTCTGGATTATGAAATTGCGATAGATGAGAAGCTGTATAATTATATGATCCTGAAGCTGACGCTGCAGCCTCTTGTGGAAAATGCTCTGTATCACGGAATCAAGAACAAGAGGGGAAAGGGAAAGATTATTATCAGAGGATACGAGGATGGAGCGGATATTGTTTTTGAAGTGTCAGACAATGGAATTGGAATGACGGAAGAAGAACTGAGCAATCTGAAGCGGAAGATCAAGCAGAAATCCAGCAGTGAAAAAAACGGATTTGGTCTGATCAATGTGGAAGAACGCATTCGTATGAACTATGGATACCGCTATGGACTGGAGTTTGAGAGCGAAAAAGGTGTGGGAACCAGAGTAACTGTGCGGATACCGAAAAAAATCCAACCTTTATCAAATGAAATCAAACAAATTCCGGAAAAAGAAGAAAAAAACTAAAAATAACCAACCAAGACTTTGCTTTTTTCCGTAGATTCTCAGAGTATTTTTGGTAAAATAAATTCAACAGCTAAGGGAGTGAGACACCCGAGGCACAAAAAATAAAAGGAGGATCTCAAAATGAAGAAGAAAGTTTTATCAGTAGCATTATCTGCAGCAATGGTGGCATCTCTTGCCGCAACAATGAACGTACAGGCAGAGGAAGATCTGATCGTGGTTGGCTACGCACAGGTTGGTGCAGAATCTGACTGGAGAACTGCAAACACAGAATCCTTTAAATCTACCTTTACAGAAGAAAACGGCTATAAACTTATTTTTGATGATGCACAGCAGAAACAGGAAAACCAGATTAAAGCAATCCGTTCCTTTATTCAGCAGGATGTTGATTACATCGTCGTTGCTCCTGTAGTTGAGACCGGTTGGGAAACTGTTCTGGAAGAAGCAAAAGAGGCTGGTATCCCGGTTATCCTTTCTGACAGACAGATGCAGGTAACAGATGACTCTCTGTATGAGTGCTGGGTAGGCGGCAACTTCATTAAAGAAGGTGAAGACGCTGGTAACTGGCTGGCTAAATACCTGGAGGATCAGGGACGCGGCGATGAGGAAATCAATATTGTTACAATCCAGGGAACAATCGGAGCATCTGCTCAGGTTGGACGTACCGAAGGAGTTGGAAACATTGTAAAAGAGCATGAAAACTGGAAAATGTTAGACATGCAGTCTGGTGAGTTTACACAGGCAAAGGGCCAGGAAGTTATGGAATCCTTCCTGAAATCCTATGATGACATTGATGTTGTTATTTGTGAGAACGATAATGAAGCATTTGGCGCTATCGATGCTATCAAAGCTGCCGGCAAGACCTGCGGACCAGACGGCGATATCATCGTTATCTCCTTCGACGCTGTAAAAGCTGCTTTCGAATCCATGATCGCTGGTGATCTGAATGCAACATTCGAGTGCAACCCGCTTCATGGACCACGTGTAGCTGAGATTATCCAGAAACTGGAAGCTGGAGAAGAAGTTGAGAAGATTCAGTATGTTGATGAGTCCTACTTCGATACCTCCATGGATCTGGAAGCTATCATGGCAGAGCGTGCATATTAATCAGTGCAAAATAAAGCAGAATTGAAGCATTGAGTTAAGGTGCGGAGGGCGGAGGCCATTAAGACCTCTGCTCTCCGTTTCTTTTTGGAAAGAAGAGGAAGGGAAACCACCTTTTCCGATGCTGAGACTTGGACGAAAAAGGAAAGAGAGGCGGGAACATATGGAATCAGGCGTAGTTCTTACCATGAAGAATATTTATAAGACATTTCCTGGTGTGAAGGCCCTGCAGAATGTGGACTTTACCCTCCGCAAGGGAGAAATCCATGCTCTGATGGGAGAGAATGGTGCCGGAAAATCCACACTGATCAAGGTACTGACCGGCGTGGAAGAGTTTGAGACAGGAGAAATCAGAATTGACGGAAAGGACGGGACGATTATCAACCGTTCTCCGCAGGAAGCACAGATGAATGGTATCAGTACCGTGTATCAGGAAGTAAATCTGTGTCCGAACCTGTCTGTTGCGGAAAATCTTTATATTGGACGTGAGCCGAGAAAGGGCGGCTTCATTGACTGGGGAACCATGAAGAAAAAGGCTTCCGAGCTTCTGGAAAGCCTGGACATTCACGTAGATGTATCACTGGCAGTGGAGAATTATTCCATTGCGATCCAGCAGATGCTTGCCATTGCCCGTGCAGTGGACATGTCTGCAAAGGTATTGATCCTGGACGAGCCTACTTCTTCTCTGGATGATGACGAAGTAGAAAAGCTGTTTGTATTAATGAGAAAATTAAAAGAGCAGGGTGTGGGAATCATTTTCGTAACCCATTTCCTGGAACAGGTATATGCTGTCTGTGACCGCATCACTGTTCTCAGGAATGGCGCCCTGGTGGGCGAATATAAAGTAGAAGAACTTCCCCGTGTACAGCTTGTTGCAAAGATGATGGGCAAGGATTTTGACGATCTGGCAGCTCTGAAGAAAGAGGGAGAAGCGACAAAGGTAAGCGATGAGGTGGTAATCGAGGCGAAAAATCTTGGACATAAAGGAACTATCCGTCCGTTTAATCTTACCGTACATAAAGGGGAAGTGATTGGACTTACCGGTCTTCTGGGATCCGGCCGTTCGGAACTGGTACGTGCCATTTATGGTGCAGACAGGCCGGATGAAGGGGAACTGTTTGTAAAAGGCGAGAAGCTGCAGGTGAATATGCCGATTGACGCTATGATGCATGGAATGGCATATCTTCCGGAAAACCGTAAGGAAGAGGGAATCATCGCAGATTTGTCTGTGCGTGAAAATATCATCATCGCACTTCAGGCAAAACGTGGAATGTTTAAGCTCCTGAGCAGAAAGGAGCAGGAAGAATTCACAGATAAGTACATCGATATTCTTCAGATTAAGACGGCAGACAGGGAGACTCCCATTAAACAGCTTTCCGGTGGAAATCAGCAGAAGGTGATCCTTGGAAGATGGCTTCTGACCAATCCGGATTTCCTGATCCTGGATGAGCCGACACGAGGAATTGACATTGGTACTAAGACGGAAATCCAGAAACTTGTTCTGGATCTTGCAGAGCAGGGTATGAGCGTAATCTTTATTTCCTCTGAGGTGGAAGAGATGATCCGTACCTGCAGCCGTATGGCGGTTCTCCGTGACGGTACAAAGGTTGGCGAGCTGGAAGAATCTGAACTGAACCAGTCCTCCATCATGAAAGCAATAGCAGGAGGTGCAGAATAATGAATAAACTGAAAAAAATCGCACAATATCGTTTGTTCCTGCCGATTTTGTGTCTGATACTGGTACTTCTGGTAAACCTGATCACCACACCTGACTTTTTTGCTATCAGCGTGCGTGATGGAATGCTGTACGGATATATTATCGACGTTATCAATCGTGCCAGCGAGCTGGTGATCCTGGCAGTTGGCATGACCCTGATGGTGGCTGCTTCCGGTGGTACGGATATTTCCGTAGGTGCGGTTATGGCTGTAACAGCAGCCGTGACCTGCAATGTACTTTCCGGCGGACAGCAGGCCGTAACCGAATACAGTAATCCGTATATTCTGGGTGCTCTTGCAGGGATTGCTGTTGCTGCGATCTGCGGATGCTTCAACGGTTTCCTGGTTGCAAAGCTGAAGATTCAGCCTATGATCGCAACGCTGATCCTTTTTACGGCTGGCAGAGGAATTGCACAGCTTATCACAAAAGGTCAGATCACTTATGTCCGTGTAGACCATTACAAGATTCTGGGCTCCAGCATTAAGGGACTTCCTCTTCCGGTACCGTTTTTTGTGGCTGTACTTGTGGTTATCATTGCCATGCTGATCCTGAAAAAGACAGCTCTCGGGCTCTACATCGAATCAGTAGGCATCAATCCGAAGGCTTCCAGACTGGTCGGCCTGAAATCTTCCAAGATTATTTTCCTGGTATACCTTTTCGGCGGCATTATGGCTGGTATTGCAGGTCTGGTTGCAAGCTCACGTATTTACTCTGCAGATGCCAATAATATCGGACTGAACATGGAGCTGGATGCCATCCTTGCTGTTGCGCTTGGCGGCAACTCCCTGGGCGGCGGTAAGTTTTCTCTGATGGGTTCTGTCATTGGTGCCTACACAATCCAGGCACTGACGACCACCCTGTATGCAATGCATGTTTCTTCTGACCAGGTGCCGGTATATAAGGCAATTGTGGTTGTAATCATTGTATCCCTGCAGTCTCCTCAGCTTAAGAAATGGCTCAACAAGGTTAAGCTGAGCAAAAAAGCAGTGAACGGAAAAGAGGTGGCATAAGATGAGTGCAAAACCAACGAAAACCAAAAGAAAAATCGACGGAAACTCCTTCCTGCTGCTGATTACCATTGCTTTGTTTTTTGTGATGTATATCGCAGGTATGATCATTTTCAGCGAGCAGGGATTCGGTAAAGTCCAGAACTTTTTGAATCTGTTTATTTCCAATGCCGGTCTGATCGTTATTGCAGCCGGTATGACCGTAGTCATGATCACAGGCGGAATTGATATCTCCGTAGGCTCCGTTGTTGCGTTGACCTGTATGCTGCTTGCGTGGATGATGGAAATCAAGGGAATGGGTGCGGTTCCGGCAACCATCCTGGTGCTTCTCATGGGTGTGGTATTTGGTCTGGTTCAGGGCTTTTTGGTTGCGTACCTGAACATCCAGCCCTTTATCGTGACGCTGGCAGGCATGTTCTTTGCCAGAGGTATGACCGCTATCGTTTCCACCGATATGATCAGTATTTCCAACGAGACATTTCTGTCCTGGGCAAAATATAAAATTTATTTCCCGTTTGGCGGATATGTAAACAGAAAAGGCGTTATGATTTATCCGTATATTTACCCAAGCGTTGTAATCGCGCTAATTGTGCTGGTACTGGTATTTATCATGCTGCGCTACACAAAATTCGGACGATCCATTTATGCAGTAGGTGGAAATGAGCAGTCCGCGCTCATGATGGGTCTGAATGTTCGAAGAACAAAGCTGAAAGCATATGTCTTGAGCAGTACCCTTTGCGGTCTGGGCGGATTCCTGTTCTGTCTGAACACCTGTGCAGGATTCGTAGAGCAGGCAAAAGGTCTGGAAATGGATGCCATTGCATCCGCCGTAATCGGTGGAACTCTTCTGACCGGTGGTGTGGGAAATGTTTTTGGTTCCCTGTTCGGTGTTCTGATCAAGGGTACCATCGAAGCGTTTATTACCTTCCAGGGAACCCTGTCCTCCTGGTGGACCAGGATTACCATCGCAGCACTGCTTTGCTTCTTCATTGTATTGCAGAGTGTGTTTGCAGCTGTGAAAGAAAAAGGAAAACATTAATAAAGAAAGCTGAGGTCACCCGGAGAAAAATTCTTCGGGTGATTGTTGCAGATAGAAAACAGGAACAACTTGTATATACGTGCGCACAAGTTGTAAGATGAAGGCAGGGAGGGATGCAAAATGGCTGAGGCAGGGAAACCGAAATATTATTCTCTGATGGAGCAGTTGAAAAGTGATATCCTTTCAGGAAAAATCAAACCAGGCGAAAAGCTGCCTTCGGAAAATGAATTATCTGCTCTTTATTCTCTGAGCCGTCACACAGTGCGAAAAGCGCTGGCGATTCTGGCTCAGGAAGGATACGTGGAAGCATTTCACGGAAAGGGCACCTTTTGTTCGGAGGGTGTGCGGCATATTGGGAAATCGCGGAATATCGCTGTGGTGACAACATATATTTCCGACTACATTTTTCCAAGGCTGATACAGGGAATCGACAGTGTGCTGTCGGAAGAAGGGTACAGCATTATCCTGAAGAATACGGGAAACAGCCGCCAGAAAGAGGCGAAATGCCTGGAAGAGCTTTTACAGAAAAATATCGACGGTCTGATCATTGAGCCGAGCAAAAGCCAGCTTGCCTGCCGTCATCCCAATTTGTACCGGAATCTGGATAAATATGGAATCCCCTATATCTTTATTCAGGGGATTTACATGGAAATGAGAGATAAGCCGCACATTCTGATGGATGATACAAAGGGCGGTTATCTGGCAACCGAATATCTGGTGAAGCTGGGGCATAAAAAGATTATCGGGATTTTCAAGGCGGACGATATCCAGGGAATGAACCGGCATAAGGGATACGCACGGGCATTGCAGGAATACGGAATCGCATATGATCCGGATAATGTGGTCTGGTTTCACACCGAGGATCGAAAGGTGAAGCCTGCCATGATGGTGCGGGATATGGTGCGCCAGAATAGGCTGCCGGAGGGAATCGTATGCTACAATGACCAGATTGCCGTGCAGGTAATGGAAGCACTGGAAGAAGAGGGAATCCATATTCCGGAGAATGTTTCCGTGACCGGCTATGACAATTCACTGTATGCCAGACAGGGAAATGGAATCACAACCATTGCGCACCCCCAGGAAAAGCTTGGCGAGATGGTAGCAGAACTGCTTCTGGAAAAAATGAGCGGCGTGCCGGAAAAAGAAAGCCATGTAGAACGTCTGATCCAGCCGGAGCTGATCATACGCGGTTCCAGCCAGAGAAGAGAGAAAAAAGATAAAAGGATATAATGTGAAGGAGGATTTCAACATGAAGACAGGAAGAAATTACAAGTTTTGGTTTTGCACCGGATCCCAGGACCTTTACGGAGATGAGTGTTTACGCAATGTTGCCGAGCATTCCCGTATTATCGTGGAGGAGCTGAACAAATCCGGAGTGCTCCCATTTGAAATTGTATGGAAGCCAACGCTGATAACAAACGAATTGATCCGCAAAACCTTTAATGAGGCAAATGCAGATGAGGACTGCGCAGGCGTGATCACCTGGATGCACACTTTTTCCCCGGCAAAATCCTGGATTCTCGGCCTGAAGGAGTACAGAAAACCACTTTGCCATTTACATACCCAGTTTAATCAGGAAATTCCATATGACACCATTGATATGGACTTTATGAATGAGAACCAGTCTGCACATGGCGGCCGTGAGTATGGACATATCGTGACAAGAATGGGAATCGAGCGTAAAGTGATCGTTGGCCACTGGGCTGACAGAAAAGTGCAGGAGAGACTGGCGTCCTGGATGCGCACCGCAGTGGGAATCATGGAGAGCAGTCATATCCGTGTATGCCGTGTTGCCGACAATATGAGAAACGTAGCTGTAACCGAAGGTGATAAGGTGGAGGCACAGATCAAATTCGGCTGGGAGGTAGACGCTTATCCGGTAAATGAAATCGCAGATTATGTGAAAGATGTAAGAAAAGGCGATATTGACGCACTGGTGGAAGAATATTATAATAAATATGACATTCTTCTCGAGGGCAGAGACCCTGAGGAATTCAAACGTCATGTAGCAGTCCAGGCAGGAATCGAAATCGGTTTTGAGAAATTCCTGGAAGAGAAAAACTATCAGGCCATTGTTACACACTTTGGAGATCTGGGCGCTTTGCAGCAGCTTCCGGGTCTTGCAATCCAGAGGCTGATGGAAAAAGGCTATGGTTTTGGCGCAGAAGGAGACTGGAAAACAGCAGCTATGGTCCGCCTGATGAAAATCATGACCGCAGGAATCGCGGATGCAAAAGGTACTTCCATGATGGAGGATTATACATACAATCTGGTACCGGGAAAAGAAGGAATTCTGCAGTCCCATATGATGGAGGTATGCCCGTCTGTTGCAGATGGAAAACCTGCTATTAAAGTATGCCCGCTTTCCATGGGGAACAGAGAAGATCCGGCAAGACTGGTATTTACCGCAAAAGAGGGCCACGGTATTGCGACCTCTCTGGTTGACCTGGGAGACCGTTTCCGCCTGATCATCAATGATGTTGACTGTAAAAAGGTGGAAAAACCGATGCCGAAGCTTCCGGTAGGGAGTGCATTCTGGACACCGCAGCCTGACCTTACAACGGGTGCGGAAGCATGGATCCTGGCAGGCGGCGCACATCATACCGCATTTTCCTATGACCTGACAGCTGAGCAGATGGGTGACTGGGCAGCAGCCATGGATATTGAGGCTGTTTACATTGACAAGGATACTACCATCCGCAGCTTCCGGAACGAGCTTCGCTGGAATGAGGCTGCTTTCCGCAGATAATGCAGGTGGAAAACGTACATAATTGGGAGGATTTACAATGGGAGCAGCAGAAACAAAGAATTTGATCTTATCGAATAAGACCGCTCTTGGCATTGAGTTTGGCTCTACAAGAATCAAAGCCGTTCTGGTAGACAACACGAATGCACCAATCGCATCCGGCAGCCATGAGTGGGAAAACCGTTATGAAAACGGCGTGTGGACCTATAGTCTGGAGGATATCTGGACCGGTATCCAGGACTGTTATCAGGACCTGGTAAAGGACGTAAAGCAGAAATATGATGTCGAACTGGAATCCGTGGGAGCTCTGGGAATCAGTGCTATGATGCACGGTTATATGCCGTTTAACAAGGCCGGGGAGCTGATGGTTCCGTTTCGTACCTGGAGAAATAATATCACAGGGGAAGCAAGTGAGAAACTATCTGAACTTTTCCAGTATAACATTCCTCAGAGATGGAGTATCGCACACCTGTATCAGGCAATCTTAAACGGGGAAGAGCATGTAAAGGATATTGATTATATTACTACGCTGGAAGCTTATGTACACTGGCAGCTCACCGGGCAGAGAGTTCTGGGAATCGGAGATGTTGCAGGTATGTTCCCGGTAGACAGCAGCACAAAGGATTATAACGAGACAATGATACAGCAGTTTGACGAGCTGGTGACACCGTATGGTTTCCCATGGAAGCTTCGTGATATCCTGCCGAAGTGTCTGGTTGCCGGACAGGATGCCGGCTGCCTTACCGAAGCAGGTGCAAAGCTTCTGGACGTAAGCGGAAAACTGAAAGCAGGCATTCCGATGTGTCCTCCTGAAGGAGACGCGGGAACCGGAATGGTGGCAACCAACAGCGTGGCACAGCGTACCGGAAATGTTTCTGCGGGAACTTCCGTATTTGCCTCTATCGTTCTGGAAAAAGAGCTGTCCGGACCGTATAAGGAAATCGATATGGTGGCAACTCCTTCCGGACATCCGGTGGCAATGGCACATTCCAACAACTGTACCTCTGACCTGAATGCATGGGTAAATATTTTCCGTGAATTTACGGAAGCCATGGGTATGGAAGTGGATATGAACAAGCTGTTCGGAACTCTGTATCATAAGGCTATGGAAGGCGACGCAGACTGCGGCGGACTTCTGTCATACTGCTATTTCTCCGGAGAGCATATGACAGGCTTTGAGGAAGGACGTCCTTTATTCGTTCGTTCTCCTGAGAGCAAATTTACCCTGGCAAACTTTATGAGAACCAATCTCTACACCTGTCTGGGTGCCATGAGAGTGGGACTTGACATCCTGTTTAAGAAAGAAAATGTTAAGGTTGACCGTCTGTTAGGTCATGGCGGACTGTTTAAGACAAAAGGTGTGGGACAGCAGATTCTTGCGGATTGTGTAAACGCTCCTGTTTCCGTTATGGAGACAGCAGGCGAGGGCGGCGCATGGGGAATCGCAGTTCTGGCCTCCTACCTGATCAATAAAGAAGAGGGTGAAACTCTGGAGAACTTCCTGGATAACAAAGTTTTCGCAGGAAATCAGGGCAGCACTCTGAACCCGGATCCAAAGGGCGTGGAAGGCTTCAATGTCTTCATGGAAAGATACTTAAAGGGTATCCCGATCGAGCGCGCTGCTGTGGACTGTGAAATCTGGTAATTTATAATTCCATAAAAAATAAAAGCAGCAAAATGCCTTCTGTGCTTTCGTGCACAGGAGGCATTCTTGATACGATATGACAGGGAGAAAACAATGGTTTTTAGTTCTATGATATTCCTGTGGATATTTCTTCCGGCAGTATTGATTACGTATTATCTCTGCCCGCAGAAATTCCGCAATATTTTGCTGGTACTGTTCAGCCTGCTTTTTTATGCCTGGGGAGAGCCGAAATATATCGTTCTGATGCTGGTTTCCGTTACCATAAACTATGTAAGCGGAATCCTTCTGGAAGACCATCCTGCCCGGAAAAAACAGGTACTTACCGCCTGTATCACGGCAAATCTTCTGCTTCTTGGGTACTTTAAATATTTTAATTTTGCAGTGGATACCGCGAATAAAATTCTGGATATTTTCCACAGCGGAGAAGCTTTTCCTGCCAGAGAAATCGCCCTGCCTATCGGAATTTCTTTTTATACATTTCAGGCATTATCGTACGTGGTGGACGCGTACCGGGGAGAAGTAAAAGCCCAGAGAAATTATCTGGATATGCTGTTGTATGTGTCCTTTTTTCCACAGCTTATTGCCGGTCCGATCGTGAAATACCATGATGTGGAAAAGCAGATTCATTGCCGTACTGTTACCGTGGAAAAGTTTGCATACGGCATCCGGCGTTTCTGCTTTGGACTGGGAAAAAAGGTGCTTTTGGCCAATGCTTTTGCTCAGGTGGTGGATGATGTGTACAGCAAAAACCTGGATGAGGTTTCCAGAAAAGTACTGTGGTTTGCCGCACTGCTTTATATGCTTCAGATATACTTTGATTTTTCGGGCTATTCCGATATGGCAATCGGCCTTGGGAAAATGTTCGGATTTGACTTCCAGGAGAATTTCGATTACCCCTACATTTCCACATCCATCCGGGACTTCTGGAGAAGATGGCACATTTCCCTCTCCTCCTGGTTTCGGGATTACCTGTACATTCCACTGGGAGGAAACCGGGGAGGCAGGGGAAAAACCTATCGTAATCTGCTGATTGTTTTCCTGGTGACAGGGCTCTGGCACGGAGCGGGATGGAACTTTGTGCTGTGGGGACTGTATCACGGGATTTTTCTCATTCTGGAACGTTCTTTTCTGGGGAAAATACTGGAACGCCTGCCTGATTTTGTGGGGAGATTTTATTCCCTCATTGTGGTATTCTGGGGATGGATCCTGTTTCGGGCAGAGGATTTCGGCACGTTTTGCACCTATTTGAAAAATATGTTTGTTCCCCATACTTCAGCAGTGGTTATGGCGGGATACTGGGACAAAAAGATGGCGGTCTGCGTGCTGGCGGGACTGCTCCTGTGCGGGTTTGCCCAGCTCGTTATCAAAAAAATCAGAGAGCATTTTCCGGTAAAAAAATCTGTGACAGGTGTATCCGTACCGGAAATTGTGTGCTGTCTGGCACTTTTCTGGCTGTCTGTGATGGCACTTGCAAACGATAGCTACAATCCATTTATTTACTTCAGATTCTGACGAGGTATTATGAAAAAACAGAAAATATTGATTATGTTATTTATGGCAGGCATTGCACTGCCGAATCTCCTTTTTGCTGTTTTTAAAGAACATCTGGATACGGCCAATCATGAGAACCGTGCACTGGCAGAACAGCCCCGGTTATCTGTGGAAACACTGGAGGAATTTCCGAAGCAGTTTGAGAATTTTTACAATGATCATTTGCCTTTTAAAAATTATCTTGTCCGTTTAAATTATCAGTTGGATACAAAGATCTTCCTCACTACGAGGAAGGGGGATGTGACCATCGGAAAGGATAACTGGCTGTTTTATACTCCCTCCAGAAGCGGGGAGGATGCGATGGCGGATTACCGGAAAACGAACCTTTATTCAGAGGAGGAAAGCCGTGAGATTGCGGGGAGGTATGAAAGAGCAGAGGGATTTCTGAAGGAAAAAGGCGTGGAAAATTTTTACTGCTATGTGGCCCCGAGTAAGGAAACGGTTTATCCGCAGTATATGCCATATGAACCCGGGGAAGGTCAGTCCAGGATGGAGTGCTTTGCAGACTATATGGAAAGCCATTCTGATTTGAATTTTCATTATGTGTATCCCAAGCTTGCAGAGGATTCCCAGGAATACCAGATTTATTTTAAATATGATACACATATGAATTCACTGGGTGCTTTTCTCATGAGCCAGATCATGGCAGATGACCTGACCGGGGAGCGTGTTTCCCTGAAAGATGTGAAGGTAAAGCAGGGAGATGTCTTCGTGGGGGATCTTGCAAGGATGGTAAACCAGGAAAGTTCCATGACAGATGATCATGATCTGGCAATTAAAAATTACTATCCGAGGATTCAATGTGATATAATAACAAATAATGAGGAAAACGGTGAGGAAATTTTCCGTGAATATACCTCGGATTCTACGAATGACAGGACTCTTCTGGTAGTGGGAGATTCTTACCGTCTGAAACTGGAACCGTATCTGTCAAAGCTATACAGCCATTCGGTATTTGTGAGGATTGATGATTTTTCGCAGGAACTTCTGGAAAAATATGATCCTCAGGATGTGGTAATGGTGATGGTAGAGAGAAACCAGAGATATATGGAAAATCCTGATCAATATTTGGGGCTTCCGTGATGCAGAAGCATTTTTGAATCATATTTTATTAAAGAAGGCGGGAAATCGCCCGCTGACAAAAGGAGGGTTTCTATGAAGAAGAGAAGAGTAATTGCAGCCATGACAGCAGTTTTACTGGGAGTGAGCACAGTGTCCACAGGGGTTCTGGCAGCGGACTCCTACAGAGAGGCTGAGAAGGCAGCTTTTCAGAAAGCTGTGGAGAGCCTGGCGGAAAGTTATGGAAAAAGTCTGGAGAACTATGAGTCTGCTATGTCTGCCTGCGGGGTGGATATTACAGCCAGTCTGGATGACGCAGGGAGAGCTGTTCTGGGAATGTTTGCACCGGCAGATGTTTCCTGGCTGCAGGATGCAAAGATTGCCACAGATGTAAGTATTTCAGATAACAATATGTCCCAGAACATGGATTTTTTCGTGAATGGTACGAAGATCTGTTCCATGGAATATTACATGAATCTGGAAACACTGGATGTCTATATGAAGATTCCTGAGCTGGCTGACGGATATATCAAAGTGAACATTGCGGAAAATATGGATGCAGCGGAACAGGGGACTCTGAAAAGCCTCAATGGATTAGAGGAAATGCTTCCGGAGATTGAACCTGTGAAAGAGCTTCTGGATCGGTATGGGACAATTCTGCTGGATGGAATAAACGATGAGGAAAGCACTGAGGAAACACTCAGTGCCGGCGGTGTAGACCAGGAATGCACAGCACTGGAAGGCAGTATATCTGCAAAAGAAGCTGTTTCTCTGATACAGGAAATTCTTAACACTGCAAAAGAGGATGAGGAGCTTAAGAACCTGATCGAGTCCTGGACAAAAGATATGGACGATGAAAAATACAGCTATGAGAATTTCCTTAAGAGCATTGAAAATATTGAAAACGAGATTGAGGAGGAAGGAGAAGCAGGGGATGGCAGTCTGCTGTCAAAAATCTGGATGGACGAGGAAGGAAATGTGGCCGGACGACAGATTTCCGTTGTGGATGCGGATGGCAGCACAGAACCTTTGTTTGTCTGGAAATCCCCGAAAGCAGACAGCCAGTGCGGATTAATGCTGGAGCTTTATGATGATGAAAGTATCATTTCACTGGAAGGCTGCGGTGAACTGACAGGTGATTTATTAAATGGATCTTATACGTTATCAATGGATGGCACGGAGTTTGCCATTGACGTGAAGGATTACAATACTGCTGCTATGAAGGCAGGAAATCTGAATGGAAGTTATACTCTTTCTATCGTTCCGGCACAGACCGGGGATGAGGAATATAATCCGATGGAAGGCTTTGAGCTGGTGGCTGACTTTGCAGGAGATAATGAAACAGGCAGCATCACATTAAGTCTGAACTCTTCCGGTTCCAACCTTCTTTCCATCGGGCTGGCTGCAAGACCAGGTAAGCAGGTAGAGTATGTGGACGTATCCGCCATGGATAAAATATATGATGTAGACAGTGATGCAGACGGAGAGGCATTTACGAACGATATGAGTCTGGATACGATCATGGATAATCTCATGGCTGCCGGAATGCCGGAGGGATTCATAGAGGAACTGATGAGCAGCGGCGAAGATACGGATTTATATTCAGACAATTCTTACTTAGATGAAGAGGATATGCAGAATTAGGAATCATTCACTTCGGCCCCGGGTATACTACCGGGGCCGATTCAAATTTCAGAAGTATGCAGGAGGCATAAAATGGAGCAGCAGAAAATCAGAACGAGACAGGAGCAGAAAACAGAAGATACCTGGAACATGCAGGATCTCTACGAAAATGAGGAATTATTCAGCAAAGATGCGGAAAAACTGGAAGAGCTGATGGAAAAATTCTCATCCTTTCAGGGGAGTCTGACACAGGGACCGGGTCAGCTTTTGAAGGTGATGAAGCTGTATGAGGAGATGAATCTGATCTTTGAGCGTCTGTATGTATATGCGAATCAGAAGTACCATGAGGATACTTCCGATGCAAAGTATCAGCAGATGAGCGGAGAGATGCAGATTCTTTCGACACAGTTCGGTCAGGCATGTGCGTGGCTGGAACCGGAGCTTCTGGCACTTCCGGGGGAGGTGCTGGACAGTTACTTTTGTGAAACAGAAGAGACTGACCCAGATTATGCAGTAAAAAAAGAGCTTGCAGGTTACAGCCGTTTTGTGAAGGAGATTACCCGCAGACGTGATCATGTACTGGATGCTCAGACAGAAGCACTGCTTTCCAGAGTGGATGAGCTGGGAAAGGCACCGTCCAATATTTATTCCATGTTTAATAACGCAGACATTACGTTTCCCGATGTAGAGGACGGAGAAGGAAAAGGGCATCCTCTTACGCAGGGAACATATATTTCCCTGCTGGAAAGCTATGACAGAGTATTGCGGAAAAATGCATTTGAGACATTGTATTCGGTATATGGCCAGTATCAGAATACCCTGGCGGCCACCTATTATGCAAATGCAAAGCAGGCGGATTTTTTTGCAAAAGAGCGTCACTATCAAAATGCGATGGAAGAGGCTCTGGATGGAAGCTGTATTCCGGTTGGAGTTTATAAGAGCCTGGTGGAGGCAGTGGGCGAGGCGCTGCCTCTGATGCACCGCTATGTGGCTCTGCGGAAGAAGCTTCTGGGCCTTTCCGAGCTTCATATGTATGATGTGTATGTGCCCATGGTGGAACGGCCGGAGAAAACCTATACTTTTGAGGAAGCAAAGGAAATCGTGAAGCGGGGGCTTGCTCCTCTGGGAGAGGACTATCTGGCATTGCTTCAGGAAGGCTTTGACAATCGCTGGATCGATATATATGAAAACAAGGGGAAAAGAACAGGCGCTTATTCCTGGGGCGCTTATGGCACACACCCCTATGTCCTTCTGAATTACCATGGTTCTCTGAAGGATGTATTTACCCTTGCTCACGAAATGGGGCATGCCCTTCATTCCTGGTATTCTGACCACACTCAGTCCTATCTGGATGCAGGATACCGGATTTTTGTGGCAGAAGTGGCATCTACCTGTAATGAAGCTCTGCTGATTCATGATCTGATGAACAGGACGCAGGATGAGACGGAAAAGAGTTATCTGATCAATTATTTTCTTGACCAGTTTAAAGGAACCATGTTCCGCCAGACTATGTTCGCAGAGTTTGAGATGCTCACACACGGAGTGGTGGAAGAAGGCGGTATGCTGACTGCGGAACACATAAACGGGATTTATATGAATCTGAATAAAAAGTATTTTGGCAGCGAAATGATCTCCGATGATAAAATTGCTTATGAGTGGGCAAGAATCCCACATTTCTATACGCCATTTTATGTTTATCAGTATGCTACCGGCTTTGCCGCCGCCATTGCGATCAGCAGCAAAATCTTAAGAGGAGAGCCCGGAATTGTGGAAAAATATAAACAGTTCCTGAGCGGCGGATGCTCCAAGTCACCTATTGATCTTCTGAAAATCTGTGGTGTGGATATGTCTTCGACTGAGCCGGTCAGGGAGGCTTTTGCGGTTTTTGAAGAATATCTGAAAAAGCTGGAACAGGCAGTGGGATAACAGGAAGGTTGTATTTGAAGAGAGGATATATTATAATAAAAACATATTTTAGGTTCTGTTGACGGAAATATCGGGAGAACAAACGAGGAAAATACAAGGGGGTATCCCATGAAAAAAACAGTAACGATATGTTTTACAAATAACAAAGGCGGCAGCGGAAAATCGACCACCTGCTCAAACGTAGGTGCTGCGATGGCGCAGGCGGGGAAAAAGGTTCTGATGATCGACGGAGATATGCAGCTCAATCTTTCCCTTTCCTTTTTTTCAGAAGAGAAGGTTCTGGAAATGGCCTCCAGCGAAAAAAATCTCTATTATGCAATCGGAAAACAGCAGGATTTAACAGATTTTATTGTACATACCGCTTATGAAAATCTGGATCTGATCCCTTCCTCCACGCTGATGAGTTCTATTGAATATGAGCTTTTTACCAAGTGGCAGAGAGAATTTATCCTGAAAAAATGCCTGCAGAAGATTAAAGATTCCAGCGTTTATGACTACATTCTTATCGATGCACCGCCCACACTTGGCGGGTGGGTAATGAATATTTTGTGCGCTTCCGACTGGGTGCTGGTTCCGGTAGAGGCGAGTCCCTGGGGAATGTTTGGCCTGGCAAATATGTTCGATTTCCTCAGCGAAGTGAAGGAAATTGCACCTGATCTGGAGGTGCTGGGAATTGTTATCACAAAGGCAGACACCAGGAAAAGTTATTTCAGGCAGACACTGGAGACCCTCCAGGAGATGCCGGATATGTACCTGTTTGAGTCCTATATCCGGGTGGACAGCTCCATTGAATGGGCGCAGGACAGCAGTGCGCCGGTGGTAGAATTTAAGAAGAGCAGCCGCAGCGCAAAGGAATATACAGCATTAGCAGAGGAGGTAATGAAACGTGTCAGTAGGTAAGGCAAGTATTAAACGGGCAGCAAGCGCAGGAACAAAAAAAACAGCAGCAAAAGCAGTGACATCCACTGTAATCGGAAATCCGTCTGAAGAGGTAAAGAAGGCGATTTTAACACCCATGAATCCGGAAGAAATTCAGGTGAAATTTCTTTCTGAAAAATCTCCGGAGGAGAAATCCAACCGTCCGGTACGCCTGACGGAAGATATGCCGGATTATCTGCTGTAAAATAGGGTCAATCATTTTTTTTGTGGGATTGGCCTTAATATGATATAGGTATTCTAAGCCGTCGGCCAGCCTTGTGACGATACGTAAAAAATTGTACCCAACCTTTTTAAGGTTGGGTACATTTATCCATTTTTTCACCAGACACATTTTATCATAAAAGGCAATTCCGGCGATAAATGTGAAAAAAATTTGAACTGCTTGACATAAAAATGTAACAGCATTATACTAATCCGTGATTGATTTGATATTTTACGAAGGGAGTGAACAGATATGACAAAGAAAAATCGTGTGCTTGCAATCTTTCTTGCTGCGTTTGTTTTGGTTGTGATGCTCTCTTCCACTTTATGCATTGAGAAAAAGCTCAATCATGAGTGTACAGGGGATATTTCCTGCCCGATCTGTCAGGAAATTCTTGCCTGTGAAAGCGTACTTCAGAACCTTTCCTATGCCGCTGTAGCTATAGCAATCGCGTTTATAGCGGTGTCTTTTTCTGCTACGATTGTAAAGTATTGTCTGAAGGTATATCCAAATACAACATTAGTATCTCTTAAGGTAAAACTTCTGAATTGAATAAAGAATAGAACGAGTCTTTACTTTTTGTACCCATTTTTGGGAAATTCTATTTTATTTATATCAATTTGGAGGTTTTATTTTTATGAAAAAATTTCTTACCGTTTGTATGTCTATTCTGGCTTTTTGCGGCCTTTTTTCCGGATGTGGAAGCCAGTCAGAACAATCAGAAGTATCTGATAATCAAAAAATTTCCATTGTGACAACTATTTTCCCGGAGTATGACTGGGTGAGAGAGATTATGGGCGATGAGGCGGAAAATGCAGAAATTACAATGCTTCTGGACAATGGCATTGATCTGCATAATTACCAGCCAACCGCGGATGATATTATCAAAATTTCAAGCTGTGACATGTTTATCTATGTAGGCGGCGAGTCCGATAAGTGGGTGGAGGATGCGCTTGCCGAGGCGACGAATAAGGATATGATCGTCGTCAACCTGATGGATGTTTTGGGGGATACAGTCCGGGAAGAGGAAATCATCGAAGGCATGGAGTCTGAGAAGCACGAAGAGGAAGAATACGAAGGCGTGGAAAAGGAAGGCGACGAGCATGAAGAGGCAGAGTACGATGAGCATGTATGGCTTTCTGTGAAAAATGCTTCCGTTCTCTGCCGCCATATTGCAGATTCTCTGTGCGGCCTGGATGAAGAGAACCATGATGTTTACGAGAAAAATGTGGCTGCATATGTGGAAAAATTAGAGAAACTTGACAAAGAATATGAAGATGCTGTGGAGGCTGCATCTGTGAAAACACTCCTCTTTGGAGACAGATTTCCATTCCGGTATCTGGTAGATGATTACGGACTGGATTACTATGCCGCGTTTGCAGGCTGCTCCGCAGAGACGGAAGCTAGCTTTGAAACAATCGTTTTCCTGGCAGACAAGGCAGACGAGCTGGGACTGTCCAAAATCATGCAGGTAGAAGGATCGGATGGCTCTATTGCCAGGACGATTCGGGATAATACGGCATCGAAAGACCAGACGATTCTGACTCTGGACTCCATGCAGGCTACTACCATGAAAGATGCCCAGGAAGGGACAAGTTACCTTTCCATTATGGAAAAAAATCTGGATGTATTAAAAGAGGCTTTGGCGTAGGAGGTGTTAGAATGGCTCAGCTGGAATGTAAAAATCTGTGTTTAGGATACGAGGGAAAAGAAATTCTTCACGACCTGTCTTTTCAGATATCTGCCGGTGAATACCTGTGTATTGTAGGGGAAAACGGATCCGGAAAAAGTACTTTAATGAAAACCATTCTTGGTCTTCAGGCGCCCTTGAGCGGCAGTGTTGCGTTTGGTGATGGTTTGAAAGGAAATGAAATCGGATATCTTCCGCAGCAGACGGATGTGCAGAGAGATTTTCCTGCATCCGTATGGGAAGTGGTTCTGTCCGGATGCTGCGGACGCCAGGGAATGCGGCCGTTTTACAGCAGGGAAGATAAGCTCCTTGCAGAGGAAAATATTAAGAAAATGGAGCTGACAAACCTGAAAAAAAGATGCTACAGGGAGCTTTCCGGAGGCCAGCAGCAGAGAGTTCTGCTGGCACGAGCGCTGTGTGCAACGCGGAAAATACTCCTTCTGGATGAACCGGTATCGGGCCTGGACCCAATGGTTACGGCATCTATGTATCGTCTGATTGAAGAACTGAATAAAAAGGACGGTACGACAATTATTATGATTTCCCATGATATTGCAGCTGCGCTTCAGTATGCGGACCATATCCTTCATATAGGGAAAAATATCTTTTTCGGAACAAAAGAAGAATATCTCCGGAGTGAAGCCGGTTTTGGCTTTGCGGACAGAAAGGAGGAAGAAAATTATGAAAGCAGTATTTGATCAGCTGGTGCTGTACTTCACATATCCTTTTGTGCGATATGCCCTGGTGGCAGGCGTTTTGATTGCATTGTGTTCGTCCCTGCTGGGAGTGACACTGGTACTGAAGCGCTTTTCCTTTATCGGAGACGGACTTTCTCATGTGGCGTTCGGGGCGATGGCTGTAGCGGCAGTGGCAGGATTTACCAATGAGATGCCGTTTGTGCTGCTCGTGACGATTCTTTGTGCCGTACTTCTTCTGGGCGCGGGACAAAATGCGAAGATAAAGGGGGATGCTGCGGTTGCCATGATATCCGTAGGGGCCCTGGCAATCGGATATCTTCTCATGAATCTGTTTTCAACATCCGCCAATCTTTCGGGAGATGTGTGTTCTACATTATTTGGCTCCACTTCCATCCTGACTCTGACCCAGACGGAAGTCTGGCTCTGTGTGGTGCTTTCTATTGTCGTAGTTGCGCTGTTTGTACTTTTTTATAATAAGATCTTTGCAGTAACCTTTGACGAGAATTTTGCAAAAGCAACGGGAACGAAGGCCAATGCATACAATCTTCTGATCGCGCTGATCGTGGCTGTGATCATTGTTCTTGCCATGAATCTGGTCGGCTCACTGCTGATTTCCGCACTGGTGATTTTTCCGGCTTTGTCTGCCATGCGTGTGTTTAAAAGCTTTAAATCTGTCACCATATGTTCCGCAGTACTTTCGGTGATCTGTGCTGTGTTGGGAATCCTCATTTCGATCTTGCAGGGGACCCCGGTAGGCTCTACAATTGTGGCGGTTGATATTGTTGCGTTTGTCATATTTTCTTTTGCGGGAGTTGTTCATGGAGGTATCAGAAAATGAAAAAATGGATTGGTTTATTACTGACGGTTATGATGATGGGATCACTTTCGGCCTGCGGAAGCAGTGCAGAAGCTGCCAGCGAAGAGGCGGAAAAAATTGACGTGGATCTGTCCAGCTTAAGCAGTACGATGGTGTATTCGGAAGTCTACAATATGGTGAGCAGCCCGGAGGACTATAAAGGAAAAATGGTCAGAATGACCGGGACATTCGGGGTGTATGAGGGTGAGGAAAGAAACTATTTTTCCTGCATGATTGCCGATGCTACATCCTGCTGCTCCAATGGAATCGAGTTTGTACTGAGCGGAGATCATACCTATCCGGAGGATTATCCTGAGCTGGGCGAGACCATTACGGTTACCGGTACTTTTGACACTTATATGGAAGGGGAGTATGAGTACTGCCAGCTGATCGATGCGGTGATGACGACGGAGTAAGAAAACATCTGTTTTTTCAACATCTGCTTTGGAAATCATAATCTGAAGGGAAAGGGGCTGTCAAAATGACAGCCCTTTATCTATGCTTGCGAAAAGCCGGTATCCATATTATAATCAAAGAAAAAAAGGGGGATTTGCCATGGATAATTTTACTTTTTATGCACCAACTTATTTTGTATTTGGGAAAGATACAGAAAATGAAACCGGAAAATATGTAAAGAGATTTGGCGGGACAAAAGTACTGATCCATTACGGCGGTGGTTCAGTTGTACGCAGCGGTCTGCTTGACCGGGTGAAAAAGTCATTGGATGAAGAAAATATCGGTTACGTTGAACTGGGCGGAGTGAAGCCGAATCCGCGAAGCGGCCTTGTATATAAAGGAATTGAACTTTGCAGAAAAGAAAAAGTGGATTTTATTCTTGCTGTTGGCGGAGGAAGTACGATTGACTCTGCAAAAGCGATTGCGGCAGGAGTACCTTATGATGGCGATTTCTGGGATTATTATCAGGGCGGCATCGTAAATGAGGCAGTACCTCTGGGAACAGTCGTTACCATTTCCGCAGCCGGAAGTGAGGGCTCTCCGGATTCTGTTATCACCAAAGAAGAAGGAATGTATAAACGCGCGACAACAGGGGAAGCACTGAGACCAAAATTTACCATTATGAATCCGGCTCTGACACAGACACTTCCGGCATTTCAGACAGCATGCGGCATTACAGACATCATTGCACATCTGTATGAGCGCTATCTGACCAATACAAAAGAAGTAGAATGTACAGACCGCATGATCGAAGCGTTGCTGCTGACGATGATTCATGAGGGACCTCGTGTGATAGAAAATCCAAATCATTATGATGCCCGTGCAAATATTATGTGGGCCGGTATGATGGCGCATAATAATTCCTGCGGTGTAGGAAGAACTCAGGACTGGACAAGTCATAATATCGAGCATGAATTATCCGCTCTTTACGATTGCGCGCACGGGGCAGGGCTTGCAGTGGTGATGCCGGCCGTATTTACCTATAATCTTTCCCACGACGTTATGCGTCTGGCACAGGTGGCAGTGAGAGTGTGGGGATGCCAGATGGATTTTTATAATCCGGAGAGAACTGCCAGGGAAGGGATTGAGGCATTGCGCAGTTTCCTGACATCGATTGGCATGCCAAAGAATTTCGAAGAGCTGGGAGCAAAGGAAGAAGATATTGAAAAGCTTGCGTACACCTGCTGCTATGGAGATGTGGAAACGGGTGAGACAGGCGGTTATGTGAGACTGAATCAGAAAGACGTGGAAAACATTTACCGGTTAATGGTATAAAAATGAGATGAGAGACGGAATGGAAAGATGAACGGAAATATGACACAGGGCAGTCCGCTGAAGCTGATCCTTCGGTTTGCGCTGCCACTCTTGATGGGAAATCTGCTGCAGCAGACCTATAATATCATTGATGCGGCGATTGTTGGAAGAATTCTGGGAACTCAGGCACTGGCAAGCGTAGGTGCATCCAGCAGTGTACAGTTTCTTGTGATAGGATTTTGTATGGGAACCTGCTGTGGCTTCGGGGTACCGATAGCGAAAAATTTCGGAGCGGAGGATTACCGGAAAATGAAGGACTGTATCTTTCACGGAGCTTTTCTTGCGGGTGTGATCGCGGTGATTCTTACAACGGTCTGTGCATTTTTCTGCTCCGGAATCTTACATATTTTATCCACGCCGGAAGATATTTTTCAGAATGCGTATTCGTATCTGCTGATTCTGTTTCTGGGAATCCCGTTTACGATTCTGTATAATCTGGTATCCAGTATTCTGCGTGCAGTGGGAGACAGCAAAACACCATTTATTTTTCTGGCAATCTCTACAGTTATGAATATTTTTCTGGATTTGTTCTGCATTGTGGTACTTCACTGGGGATGTGCCGGGGCGGCCATTGCTACCATTACAGCGCAGGCTATGAGTGGAATTCTGTGTCTGATCTTTATCTGGAAAAAGGTTCCGCTTCTTCATCTGGAAAAAGAAAACTGCATTGTGCGCAGTGCAGATGTGAAAAATATGCTGATGATGGGTCTGCCCATGGGCTTGCAGTATTCGATCACCGCTATCGGAAGCATGGTGCTTCAGTCGGCAAATAACGGCCTTGGCAGTATTTATGTATCCGGGTTTACAGCGGGAATGCGTATCAAGCAGTTTGCCATGTGCCCCTTTGATGCCATCGCTACGTCGGTTTCAGTATTCTGCGGGCAGAATCTGGGAGCGGCGAAGCCGGACCGTATCCGGAAAGGACTGCGGGAAGGCGTGGGAATCGGTGTGCTGTATGGTGCCTGTGCCGGTCTGGTGTTGATTTTTGCCGGCCGGACTCTGTCCATGATCTTCGTCAGTGCCGACGCGGTACAGGTACTGGATGCATCCGCAAAATATCTGCGGTGCATGGGATATTTCTTCTGGAGCCTTGGGATATTAAACGTGTGCCGGATGTGTACCCAGGGACTGGGATTCTCAGGAAGAGCAGTATTTTCTGGTGTGACAGAAATGTTTGCCAGAATTATCGTAAGCCTTTGCTTTGTGGGAAGATTTGGCTATACTGCCATCTGTTTTGCAGACCAGACAGCCTGGATTTCCGCCTGCATTTATATTCTGCCTACCTGTCTGTACTGTGTGCGGAAAGTGTCACGAATGATGGAAAAAAAGAAACACGATAAACCTGGATTATTCACGGCAGTATGAAAGTGCATGACATCTGCCGTAGTTGCCCTTACAGCCACTGAAGGAGCAGAGTGGAGGGAACGCCTTTCCGACGACAGGAAGCGTGTTGGGGATTTTGCCTG
>JALERH010000176.1 GCA_022764275.1 Blautia sp.
GTGAAAAGTTTATAAATTTTACATGGATAATATTGATATTTCGCACAAAAAGTGATACGGTATCCAAAAGTCATTTACTTGATTTTACGAATAGATAACGGAGGAATATTGAATGAGTGTCGATAACAAAAAACCCGGGAAGCGTCCGCTGTATGTATATACACTGATTGCCGTGGTTGTAATCCTGATTCTCAATATGCTCGTGCTTCCTTCAGTACAGGAGAAGGCCGTGGAGAAAACAGATTACAGTACCTTCCTGAGCAATGTAGACAGAGGAAATGTTTCCAAAGCGGAAATCCAGGATGATTACATCTATTATGTTGTGAGAAAAAATGGGGTAGATACCATATGCAAGACGGTTCGCATGGAAGATCCTCAACTTGTGGACCGTCTGTATGAAGCCGGTACCAGCATGGAGGCTGTGGAGCCGGAGAAACAGTCGATTTTGCTTAGCCTCATCATCGGATATGTGATGCCGATTGCAATCTTTATCCTGCTTGGGCGCTGGCTGAGCAAAAAAATGATGAACTCCATGGGTGGCGGCCCGGGAGGAATGATGTCTTTTGGAAAAAGCAATGCAAAGGTTTACGTGAAATCCTCTACGGGTATCAAATTTACGGATGTTGCGGGTGAGGATGAGGCAAAGGAGCTGTTGAGTGAGATTGTGGATTATCTTCACAATCCGCATAAATATACGGAAATCGGTGCATCCATGCCAAAGGGTGCTCTTCTTGTAGGACCTCCCGGTACCGGTAAAACCCTTCTGGCGAAAGCAGTAGCCGGTGAGGCGGAGGTTCCGTTCTTTTCCATTTCCGGTTCCGAATTTGTGGAGATGTTTGTAGGTATGGGTGCTGCCAAGGTTCGTGATCTGTTCCAGCAGGCGAATGAAAAAGCCCCCTGTATCGTATTTATCGATGAGATCGATACCATTGGTAAGAAGCGTGACAATGGCGGCATTACGGGAGGCAACGATGAGCGTGAGCAGACATTGAACCAGCTTCTGACGGAGATGGATGGTTTTGACGGCTCCAAAGGTGTTGTTATTCTGGCGGCGACCAACCGTCCGGATTCCCTGGATCCGGCCCTGCTTCGTCCCGGTCGTTTTGACAGGAGAATTCCGGTTGAGCTTCCGGATTTAAAAGGCCGTGAGGAAATTCTGAAGGTACATGCGAAGAAAATCAAAATTGCAGATTCTGTCCGCTTTGAGGAGATTGCGAAGGCTGCGGCAGGTGCATCTGGAGCGGAGCTTGCAAACATTGTAAATGAAGCGGCATTGCGTGCGGTACGTGATGGCAGAAAATTTGCTACTCAGGCGGATTTTGAGGAAAGCATTGAAGTCGTCATTGCCGGCTACCAGAAGAAAAACAGAGTGCTTTCCAATAAAGAAAAACTGATCGTTTCCTACCATGAGATCGGACATGCTCTTGTGGCAGCGAAGCAGACGGATTCTGCTCCGGTTCATAAGATTACCATCATTCCGCGTACATCAGGGGCACTTGGCTATACCATGCAGGTGGACGAGCAGGAGCATTTCCTGATGTCGAAGGAAGAACTGGAGAATAAGATTGCGACCTTTACCGGTGGACGTGCTGCCGAGGAATTGATTTTCCACAGCATAACCACAGGCGCTTCCAATGATATTGAACAGGCTACCAAGATTGCGCGCGCCATGATTTCCAGATATGGTATGAGTGATGATTTTGATATGGTTGCAATGGAGAGCATGAGCAATCAGTATCTGGGCGGAGACGCAAGCCTGAGCTGTTCCTTTGAAACACAGACTCTTCTTGATAAGAAGGTTGTGGAGCTTGTGCGCAGGCAGCATGAGAAAGCATATAAGATTCTTCAGGACAATATTGACAAACTTCATGAACTGGCAAAATTCCTTTTCGAACATGAGACCATCACCGGTGAGGAATTTATGAAAATACTGAATACTCCGACACCTGCTATCGAAGCAGAAGAGAATACGCAGGTACAGGCATAACCGGGGTAAAATATGGCACACTAAATGGGAAACCAGATGGTGTGCCTTTTTTCTTTTGGTAATCTTGTGTTTTGGATGAAAATTTTATATAATGAAAAAAAGTCCCAAAAAGGAGGAGGCACATATGAACTGCCAGACTGCAGAAAGCATGGTAAACCGCTATATTGAACATTCGCTTTCCATATACGAGCTGGAAGAATTTCTGAATCATGTTGAGAACTGTTCCTCCTGCTATGATGAACTGGAGACCTATTTTATTGTGCATGAAGCCATGTATCAGCTTGACAGGGAAAACGGAGAATCTATCCTTGATTTCCGCGAGCTTCTGGAAGAAGACATCCATAAGTCGAAACGCTATATCCTGAAAATGAAATTCCGGCGGGCGCTGACCGGAATGGGCTTTTGTGCGCTGATCGCAGGACTTGGAGGCTTTCTGATCTATGTGATCACCCAGCTGATTTAATAAATATGATATTTTCTGTGGAGGCAGACTGATGAGTGAAAAGATATTACTGATAGACGGGCACAGCATTTTAAACAGAGCATTTTATGGACTGCCCGACCTGACAAATTCCGAAGGAAGGCATACAGGTGCTGTTTACGGATTTCTGAACATCCTTTTTAAAGTGCTGGAGGAGGAAAAACCGGATTATCTGACCGTTGCTTTTGACCTTCATGCACCTACATTCCGCCATAAAATATATGATGCATACAAAGGCACCAGAAAAGCAATGCCTGAGGAACTGCGTGAGCAGGTTCCTCTTATGAAGGAAATGCTCGGTGCCATGGGCGTGGATATCGTATCCATGGAAGGATACGAGGCAGACGACCTTCTGGGCACAATTGCCAGGAGGAGCGAGGCAAAGGGAATGGATGTGACAATTCTTTCCGGCGACCGTGATCTGCTCCAGCTCGCGACAGAGAAGGTTATGATCCGTCTGCCAAAGACGGTGAAAGGGAAAACCACTGTCGAAGATTATCATGCTGCGCAGGTTCTGGAAAAATATCAGGTAACGCCGCCTCAGATCATTGAACTGAAAGCTCTGATGGGAGATGCCTCTGACAATATTCCGGGCATTCCGGGTGTGGGAGAGAAAACGGCAACGAAAATGGTTGTGGAGTTTGGCTGTATTGAAAATGCATATGCCCATCTGGAGGAAATCAAACCGAATAAGGCAAAGGAGTCCCTGCGTGAGCACTACGATATGGCGCAGCTCAGTAAAACGCTGGCTACCATTAATACGGAAAGCCCGCTGGAATTTTCCTACGACGAGGCAAAGATGGGAAATCTTTATACCAGAGAGGCATATGAGCTTTGCAAACGCCTGGATTTTAAGAATCTGCTGAGCAAATTTGATACCACAGCCGTATCGGAAAGTTCCCTGGAACAGGAATTTTTTACCTGCAGTGATTTGGAGGGCTGTGAGGAAATTTTCAGAAAAGCGGCAAAAAAAGACCGCATTGGTGCTGCACTTCTGGCAGATAAGCATGGCGTTTACGGGCTGGGCCTTGCCATGAGCAGCAGGGATTCTGAGGAAGAGTCCGCAGATTTTTCAATAGACAGGGAAATCTATTACATTCCGGTGGAAGGATTCATCACCGGAGAATATCTTTGTGCAAAGATTGCCGGGCTGGGCGAAGCGGTCACCCTGTGCTCCATGGATGTAAAAGCGATGCTGAAGCATGTAAAGCTGGAGCCATCTGCAAAGGTGTTTGACAGCGGCGTAGCAGCTTATCTTCTGAATCCGTTAAAATCTTCCTATACATTTGATGACATTGCCAGGGAATACCTTGGCGGAGTGCTGTTTCCCACGAAAGAGGATCTTCTTGGAAAGACACCCTTAAAAAAAGCCTGGGAAGACGGCATGGAGGGACTGGCACGTCTGTCCTGCTACAGCGCTTACACTGCATGGGCCAGCGAAAAAGTCATGGAATCGGCACTGAAGGATGCCGGAATGTGGGAGGTTTATGAGAAAATAGAGCTTCCTCTTGTGTTTACCCTGGATTCCATGGAAAAATGGGGGATTGCTGTAAAGGGCGAAGAACTGAAAGATTACGGCGACAAACTTATGGTTCGTATCCGGGAACTGGAACAGCTGATCTGCCAGCAGGCCGGGGAGGAATTCAATATCAATTCTCCCAGGCAGCTGGGTGTGATTTTGTTTGAAAAAATGGGCATTCCGGGCGGCAAAAAAACAAAGACAGGATAC
>JALERH010000004.1 GCA_022764275.1 Blautia sp.
GCAATGGGAACACCGGCCAGCGGACCTGTATAGGTTCCGTCCGCAATGCCTTTTTCCACCTGTTTTGCCCTTGCATAGGCTTCTTTTTTATAGGTGTCCAGGTACGCATGTACCTTTCCCTCTTTTTTCTCAATCTGGTCAAATACGGTCTTTACGCCGTCCAGGACACCAATCTGATGCTGTTTTATCTTTTCCGCCAGCTGGAGGGCGGTCATTTTTTCCAAATCCATGGTCCTGTCTCCTATCCTATCGTTTTCGGTACCTGATACTGGCCTTCCTTTGCCTTCGGTGCATTTTTCAGCATGGCAGCGCTGTTGTCTCCATTGGTCACCACATCCTCACGGAATACGTTCTGATCCCCGAAAATATGGGACATGGGTTCCACGCCTGTGGTATCAAGCTCGTCCAGCTTTTCCACGTAGTCCAGCATTTCCTGCATGTCTTTTTTTGCCTTTTCCTTTTCCTCATCCGTGAGGGAAAGCTTTGCCAGGATGCAGACATTTTCCATTGTTTCATCATCAATCTGTTTTGCCATTTCTCTCATCCTCCTTCTCTTACGGTTCCAGACGGTTCAGGTCTCTCGGGAAGAGACAGGTCTCACGCACATTGTCCTCACCCAGAAGCTGCATGGTAAGACGCTCCAGACCGATTCCCAGTCCTCCGTGAGGCGGCATGCCGTGTTTGAAGGTATCCAGATACTGCTCCATACCTTCCTCTTCCATGCCCCGGTCTGCAATTTTCTGACGCAGAGCATCGTAATCATGGATACGCTGTCCGCCGGTGGTGATCTCCAGTCCGTGGAAAAGCAGGTCAAAACTTAAGGTATAGCGCGTATCCTCCGGGTCGTCCATTGCATAGAAAGGACGTTTTTTGGAAGGATAATGGGTGACAAATACAAAGTCCGCATTGTACTCTTCTTTGAAATACTGGCCGATAAGAGCTTCTTCTTCCGGTTCCAGGTCAAAGGGGTTACGGATCTTACGGTTATATTTTCCGGCTACCAGTTCTTTTGCTTTATCAAAACGGACAGCCGGAATTCTGGAAACATCCGGCAGCTCTACCTTCAGAATTTCCAGTTCCTTTGCATAGTCCTTTTTCAGGACCTCCATGGCATACTGTAAAAAGCCGGTCTCCATGGCCATGATTTCCTCAAAGCTGTCGATGTATCCCATCTCAAAGTCAAGGCTGGTGTATTCGTTCAAATGTCTCTTGGTGTTGTGTTTTTCCGCACGGAACACCGGTCCGGTCTCAAATACTCGGTCAAACACACCAACCATCATCTGTTTGTAAAACTGAGGGCTCTGTGCCAGAACCGCCGGTTTGTGAAAATAACTTAATTTAAACATATTTGCTCCGCCCTCGGCTCCTCTGGCGCCGATCTTGGGCGTGTGGATCTCTGTAAATCCCTGTTCATAAAGGAAATCGCGGAAAGCCCGTACCAGTGCCTCCTGGATCTTAAACTTGGAACGCTCCTGGATGTTTCTCAGTGAAAGAGAACGGTAATTCAGCTTTGCCTCCAGGGAAGTATTCATCTTCCACTTGTCGATTGCCAGCGGAAGAGGCCCTGCCGGGCATGACAGAATGTCGACATGGCGGATGCGAAGCTCTCTCCCGTGCGGAGCGCGCTCCTCTTCGCAAAGAATTCCTCTTACTCTCACGGTCATGGCTTCCTTTAATTCATGAATGGAAACATTCACCTGCTCATTTTCAAAAACAGTCTGGAATAAGCCTTCCCTTCTTCTTAATATAACAAAAGCAACATCACCCATATTTCGGATACTGTGAACTGCTCCTTCAACCACTGCTTCCTGGTTCAGAAGCCCCTCTCCCATCAGGTCTTCCCAGCCGCAGACGTCTTTTTTCCATGTTCCATCCATAAACTCCATGTCCTCATCCTCCATTTCATTTTGTATATCAGCAGGTCGCCCTGCTCAAAAAAGTCAAATCCCGGCTTACCTGAAAAAGGGCCAGGCATTCCAGGATTTATAACAATCTTAACATTTTCCAATTTCGGATGCATTATGCATCCTGTTTTAAACTTCATCGTATAAAAGCATCAGCACCATCTGAGCTGTCTCTACCATGTTCGTTCCGGAATCCATGCTGCATTTCTGTATATAACGATATGCCTCATCCTCACTGAGATGATTTCTTTCCATCAGAAGCATCTTTGCATTGGAGATATAGTTCTGCTCCTTCCAGGAACGGGGCTTTGGCTTCTTTTTATCCTTTTTAAAACGCCGCTCTATCTGGGAGAGCATCATATCAACCGTATTGACCAGGTCGCTCGCCTTCATAGGCATTTCCACGGATAGAATGGAGGACGGAGCCTCACTGATCACCCGGGAAGAGGCCAGAAGCAGCAGTTCAAAGTAAGTCGGCAGATATTCCATCACATCCCGGTAATACATATCCGGCAGATGATACCCACATATCAGGATTCCGCCATCCAGTTCTGTCATAGCGGCAAGAGCATTTGAACCTGTGGTGCATATGGAAGCAACTGAAAATCCATATCGTGTGAGAATGGCACGGATTTTCTTCGCATCTTCAATTTTCGGTAATGCAATCACGATGCTGGTGTTCATAAGTCTGCCACTCTCTTTCGCTTGTCCTCATCCTCATATTCTGTCAGATCCGATACAGATATTCATTGATTTCCCAGTCTGTTACCTGTCTCGTATATTTCAGCCATTCTTTCTTTTTGGCCAGCACATACTCTTCGCAGAAATCTTTGCCCAGAACCTCTTTTACCCAGTCGCTCTCTTCAAAACATGCAATGGCATCTTTGAGATTTTCCGGAAGATTTTCAATATTCATTGCTTTCTGGTCTGACTCCGACAGAGAACGGTTGGATGATTTTGTCGGATAAATTTTTCTCTTGATTCCGTCCAGCCCGGCCTCCAGGCAGACTGCAAAAACAAGATACGGGTTGGAAGCCGCATCCGGGCTTCGAAGTTCAATTCCGGTGGCCGCGCCTCTCGCTCCCGGGATGCGGACCAGAGAATTCTGATTGTTGGTCGTCCACGTAAGCTCCGTCGGCGCTTCATATCCCGGCACCAGTCTCTTGTAGGAATTTACAAGAGGATTGGTAATCAGGGCCATTTCCCGGCTGTGGGCCAGAAGCCCTCCCACGAAATAATACGCTTCCTCACTGAGTTCGCCCGGATTATCCGGATTTACAAAGATGTTTCTCCCGTTTTTAAAAAGGGAAAAACGGATATGCATTCCGGAACCGTTTACCTCCGCACGTGGCTTCGGCATAAATGTGGCATGCAGTCCATGGCGTTTTGCAATAGTACGGACAGCCATTTTAAAGGTCATGATACAATCTGCGGTTTTTCTCATTTCCGTAGATTTAAAGTCAATCTCATGCTGTGCCGGAGCAGTCTCATGATGGGAAGATTCCACCTCAAATCCCATCTCCTCCAGGTTCAGCACCATATCCCGTCTGGCATTTTCTCCCAGATCCACAGGGCTGATGTCCAGATATCCGGCCTTCTCATGCGTCACTGTAGTGGGAACACCGTTATCATCCGTATGGAACAGGAAAAACTCACATTCCGGATCGATATAACAGGTATATCCCTCTGCTTCCGCCTTTTCAGCAGTCTTATTCAAAAGATAACGGGCGCTTCTGTCATGTGGTGTCCCGTCCGGACGGTAGATATCACACAGAAGTCTTGCCACCTTTCCCTGCTGCGGACGCCACGGAAGGATTGTAAATGTGTCCAGATCCGGATAAAGATACATGTCAGGCTCCTTTTCCCCTGCAATTCCGGCAATAAAGGAACCATCCACCACATACTGATGATTCAGCGCCCGGGGAAGTTCCCGTGCTGTAATCGCAATATTCTTCAGCGTACCGAACATATCAGTAAACTGCAGACGGATAAATTCTACGTCTTCATCCTCCGCCATCTGTAATACTTCTTCTCTGGTATAATTCCCCATGATATTCTCTCCTTATGATAGTTCTTCCTGTCCGGAAATACGGACAGAATGACAACTTTTTTTCCTCAAAAGTCACTCCTTATGAGCGAAAAAAGGCGAACTTCAGACAGTTGTACTGTCAGAAGAACGCCTTTGTCCATGGAGGTATTATAGCAACGGGATACCTCTTTGTCAACTCTTATTTTTACAGATAAGAATATCCCATGAGTGATTCATCCACTGCTTTGGCTGCTTCTCTTCCTTCACGAATCGCCCAGACCACAAGAGACTGTCCTCTGTGCATATCTCCTGCGGTAAATACCCTGGGAACACTGGTTTCATATTCACCTGGTTTTGTATCTACATTTGTACGGCCATTGGTTGCCACGTGAAAAGCATCGGTCACATATTTCTGGCTGCCCAGGAAACCTGCGGCAATGAGTACCAGCTCTGCCGGAATCACTTCCTCGGTACCTTCCACCGGTACCATCATCATACGGCCTGTTTTTGCGTCTTTTTCGCTTTTCAGTTTTACGATCTTAGCCTGGCAGACTCTTCCGCTCTTATCCGGAATAAACTCGGTTACGGTAGTCTGATAGACTCTCGGATCGTGTCCAAAAACAGCAATTGCCTCTTCCTGGCCGTAGTCCGTCTTTAATACCTTCGGCCACTGCGGCCACGGGTTGTTTGCCGCACGCTCAACAGGAGGCATTGGCATCATCTCAAGCTGCGTCACGGATTTTGCTCCCAGACGGATGGAAGTTCCCACACAGTCATTTCCTGTGTCACCGCCGCCGATTACCAGCACATGTTTGCCCTTTGCCTCTTCATAAGGTGCATTCTGAAAATCAGAATCCAGAAGAGTTTTTGTGACTTTTTTCAGGAAATCCACAGCAAAGTAAATGCCTTTGGATTCTCTTCCGGGAACCTTGATATCTCTTGGGTTGGATGCGCCGCACGCAAGAACCACGCGGTCAAAATTCTTTAACAGCTCCTCAGCTGTGATATCCACACCCACATTTGTATTGGTCACAAATTTTACGCCCTCATCCTCCATGAGCTTCATTCTCCGGTCAATCACGGATTTCTCCAGCTTCATGTTCGGAATACCGTAACGGAGCAGGCCGCCGATCCGGTCACTTCTCTCAAATACGGTAACGCTGTGTCCGCGTCTGTTCAACTGCTGT
Organism: Blautia sp.; assembly: GCA_022764275.1. Lineage (GTDB taxonomy): Bacteria > Bacillota > Clostridia > Lachnospirales > Lachnospiraceae > Blautia_A. Next base: position 5,121 of record JALERH010000004.1, read on the forward strand.
GCACATGCCAGACCGGAAGGACCGCTTCCGATCACGGCGATGGTTTTTCCGGTACGTACCTTTGGCGGCTGCGGCACAACCCAGCCTTCCGCATAAGCCGTCTCAATGATGGCACGCTCATTTTCCTTTGTCGCAACCGGTTCCCCGTTTACGTTACAGGTACAGGCTGCCTCGCAGAGTGCCGGGCAGACACGGGAGGTAAACTCCGGAAAGCTGTGAGTTTTGCTCAGACGTAAATATGCCTGTTTCCAGTTGCCTGTATAAACCAGATCGTTTGTTTCCGGCACCAAGTTATGCAGCGGACAGCCGGATGCCATACCGCCAAGCATCATACCGGACTGGCAGAAGGGGACGCCGCAGGCCATGCAGCGTGCTCCCTGAAGTTTTTGTTTTTCTTTATTTAACGGAATCCGGAACTCATTGAAATTGGCGATCCGGACCTTCGGCGGCAGTACTTTTGCCGTTTCTCTGTCATATTCTAAAAATCCTGTTGGTTTTCCCACGTTTCCTCATCCTCCTTAATGCTTTGCCCCGATGCTCTCGTAGAACGCTTCCATCTGCGCCTGCTCACTGTTCAGTCCCTTTTCTTCCAGTTTCGCGCTTAAGGTGATCATCCTCTTGTACTCATCCGGAATGAGTTTCTTAAAGTGCGGCAGATATTCGTCAAAGTTTGCAAGAATCTCGGTTCCAAGCTTCGATCCGGTTGCCTGTACATGAGCCTCAATGAGGTCACGCAGCTCTTTTCTATCGTATTTGTTCTCCACCTTTTCAATGGAAATCATGGCTTTGTTCAGGTTCTTATAGAGTACATTCTCCACATCCAGAACATAGGCGATTCCGCCGCTCATACCTGCTGCAAAGTTTTTGCCGGTCTTTCCGAGAACAACCACACGGCCGCCGGTCATATATTCACATCCATGCTCACCAACGCCCTCTACTACTGCGTTGGCACCGGAGTTACGTACTGCAAAACGCTCACCGGCCACACCATTGATAAATGCAGTTCCGCTTGTGGCACCGTACAGGGCAACGTTACCCACGATGATGTTGTCTTCTGCTTTGTAGCCGGCTTTTTCCGGAACCTTCACGATTAGTTTTCCACCGGAAAGTCCTTTTCCAAAGTAGTCGTTGCTGTCGCCTTTTAGCTTCAGGGTCAGACCTTTTGGAATAAATGCTCCAAAGCTCTGTCCGCCTGCACCGGTACAGTTGATCACGATGGAATCTTCCGGAAGTCCCTCTTTATGCTTTCTGGTAATCTCCGCACCAAGAATGGTACCGAATGCACGGTCTGTATTCTTGACTTCAACGGAAAGTTCTGTCTTGTCTCCGGTGCGGATAGCCCTCTCACATTTTTTAAGAAGAACTTTTTCATCCAGCGTATTTTCCAGGCCGAAATTGTATACTGCTTTCGGGTCAAAGGTAACCATCTGGCCTTCACCTGCATACGGATTGTTCAGGATCGCAGACAGATCCACTTTACCCATGTGAGGTCCTTTTACACTGTCAGAAGCCTTCAGAAGGTCGGTCCGGCCCACCATTTCCTTCAGTGTGCGAACGCCAAGTTTTGACATATATTCTCTTAATTCCTGCGCGATAAAACGCATGAAGTTTTCTACATATTCCGGTTTTCCGCGGAATCTCTTACGCAGCTCCGGATTCTGGGTAGCTACGCCCACCGGGCAGGTATCCAGGTTGCAGACACGCATCATGACACAGCCCATGGTTACAAGCGGAGCGGTTGCAAAACCGAATTCCTCTGCACCAAGAAGTGCAGCGATTGCCACGTCACGTCCGCTCATCAGCTTACCGTCTGTCTCAATGCGGACACGATTACGAAGACCGTTCTTTAACAACGTTTGGTGTGTTTCCGCAAGACCAAGCTCCCAGGGAAGACCTGCATTGTGGATGGAGCTTCTCGGAGCAGCTCCCGTACCTCCGTCATATCCGGAGATCAGGATCACCTGTGCACCGGCTTTGGCAACACCTGCCGCAACGGTACCCACACCTGCTTCAGATACCAGTTTTACAGAAATATCCGCATATTTATTTGCATTCTTCAGATCGTAGATCAGCTCCGCCAGATCCTCGATGGAGTAGATATCATGATGTGGCGGCGGAGAGATCAGGCTGACGCCCGGGGTGGAATGACGGGTCTTTGCTACCCACGGATAAACCTTCTTTGCCGGAAGATGTCCGCCCTCACCTGGCTTTGCACCCTGTGCCATCTTGATCTGAATCTCACGGGCAGATACCAGATAACGGCTGGTAACACCGAAACGTCCGCTGGCAACCTGTTTGATGGCAGAGCAGCGGTCATTTGAAGTTCCTGCGGAATCCAGTCTCTCGTCACTCTCACCACCCTCACCGGTATTGGATTTTCCGTGAAGATGATTCATGGCAATGGCCAGTGTCTCATGAGCTTCCTGGGAAATGGAACCATAGGACATGGCACCTGTCTTAAAGTGTTTCACGATCTCATCTACACTTTCCACTTCCTCTAACGGAACCGGTGTCTCAGCAAACTTAAAGTCCATAAGGCCTCTTAAGTTTCCATGGTTCTCCTCGTCCACCAGTTTTGTATATTCTTTAAACAGATCATAGCTTCCGGTCCATGTGGACTGCTGAAGAAGATGAATGGTCTGTGGATTGTATCTGTGCTCCTCACCCTGGCTTCTCATCTTGTGGGCTCCCACACTGTCCAGTGTCAGATCTGTGGTAAGTCCCAGCGGGTCAAAGGCCTCGGAGTGCAGTTTTTCTACGTTTTCTTCGATATCTTCGATGGTAATACCACCTACACGGCTTACCGTGCCGGTAAAGTATTTGTCGATAACATCCTGGGAAACACCGATTGCCTCAAAAATCTGGGAGCCCTGATAGGACTGAATGGTAGAAATACCCATCTTGGAAGCAATCTTTACAATACCGCTTAATACGGCATGGTTATAGTCATTGACTGCTGCATAATAGTCTTTATCCAGCATATGATTGTCAATCAGTTCACGGATGGTTTCCTGTGCCAGATACGGGTTGATGGCACTTGCACCATAGCCCAGAAGGGTTGCAAAATGATGCACTTCTCTCGGCTCGCCTGACTCCAGGATAATGGCCAGTGAGGTGCTCTTTTTCGTCTTAACCAGGTGCTGATGAACTGCGGAAACAGCCAGCAGAGACGGAATCGGCATATGGTTCTCATCCACACCACGGTCGGAAAGAACCAGAACATTGGCTCCGTCACGGTATGCCTTGTCGACCTCCACAAAGAGACGGTCGATGGCACGTTCCAGCTTGGTGCTCTTATAATAAAGGATCGGCACAACTGCAACCTTGAAGCCTTCGTGCTTCATCTCTTTGATTTTCAGCATATCTGTGTTGGTCAGGATCGGATTGTTAATTTTTAATACCTGACAGTTTTCCGGCTTCTGCTCCAGAAGGTTCCCGTCTTTTCCAACATAAACACTGGTGCTGGTGACGATTTCCTCACGGATGGCATCGATCGGCGGGTTGGTAACCTGGGCAAAAAGCTGTTTGAAGTAGTCAAATAATGGTCTGTTTTCTTTGGAAAGAACAGCAAGCGGGGTATCCACACCCATGGCTCCGATGCTCTCTGCGCCGTTTAATGCCATGTTGCGGATGGAGGTGCGGTACTGCTCGTAAGTATATCCGAATGCTTTCTGCAGACGGGAACGCTGCTCCTCGGTATACTCTTCCATTCTTTCATTCGGAATCTTAATGTCCTTTAAATGTACCAGATTGCTGTCCAGCCATTCACCGTAAGGCTGTTTCTTTGCGTACATTTCTTTCAGTTCATTGTCATCGATGATCTTGCCCTGTACGGTATCCACCAGAAGCATTTTTCCAGGATGGAGACGCTCTTTTAAGATAATCTTTTCTTCCGGCACCGGCAGCACACCGACTTCAGAGGAAAGAATCATATAGCCGTCAGAGGTTACGTAGTATCTGGACGGACGGAGACCGTTTCGATCCAGAACAGCACCCATCACATCACCATCGGAAAACAGTATGGAAGCAGGTCCATCCCATGGCTCCATCATAGTTGCATAATACTGATAGAAGTCGCGTTTTTCCTGGGAAATGGTGTCGTTGTTTGCCCATGGCTCCGGAATGGTGATCATGACAGCAAGCGCCAGATCCATACCGCTCATCATCAGGAATTCCAGGGTATTATCAAGCATTGCAGAGTCGGAACCATTGCGGTTTACAACCGGAAGGATTTTCTGCATTTCTTCTTCCAGGTAAGGAGACTCCATGTTTTCCTCTCTCGCCAGCATCTTATCAGCATTTCCGCGGATGGTATTGATCTCACCGTTATGTACGATGAGACGGTTCGGATGTGCACGCTCCCAGCTCGGGTTTGTATTGGTGCTGAAACGGGAATGCACGACTGCGATAGCAGACTCATAATCCGGGCTCTGCAGATCGGAAAAGAAGGTGCGGAGCTGTCCTACCAGGAACATACCTTTGTACACGATGGTACGGCTGCTCATGGATACCACATACGTATTATCATTGCTCTGCTCAAATTCACGGCGGGCAATATACAGCTTCCGGTCAAAAGGAAGGCCCTTCTCCAGATCATCCGGTTTTTTGATAAATGCCTGCATAATGCATGGCATACATTCTCTTGCTTTATGTCCAAGAACCTCCGGAACGATCGGAACCTTTCTCCATCCCAAAAACTCCAGGCCCTCTTTTTCCACAATGATCTCGAACATCTTTTTTGCCTGCGCACGTTTGATCTCATGCTGAGGGAAAAAGAACTGTGCAACGCCGTATTCTCTCTCGCCCCCAAGCTCGATTCCTTCTTTTTTGCAGGCTTTCTTGAAGAACTTATGGGAAATCTGAAGGAGAATACCTACACCGTCACCGGTTTTTCCCTCTGCATCTTTTCCTGCACGATGCTCCAGATTTTCCACGATCCGCAAAGCATTTGCGACCGTATCATGGGTCTTCTTTCCTTTGATGTTGACCACTGCACCGATACCACAGTTGTCATGTTCAAATTCGGAACGGTAAAGCCCCTGTTGTGCTTTCATCACTTCTTTCATCTTCCTCATCCTTTCTATCTTAATCCTGTACAGACTCTTCTGCTGATTTTTTATCCACTGCCGCCTGAATGAATCCACGGAACAGCGGATGTGCATGGTTTGGTCTTGACTTAAATTCCGGGTGTCCCTGCGTGCCCACAAAGAACGGGTTTGCCGGGATTTCGATCATTTCCACGATATGTCCGTCCGGAGAGGTTCCTGCGACTGACATGCCTTTTTCATTTAATTCTGCGCGGTATGCGTTGTTTACTTCGTAGCGGTGTCTGTGGCGTTCCTGAATTTCTTTTTTGCCAAAAAGCTTTATGGATAAAGAGTCATCCTTTAATACACAGGGGTAGCTGCCCAGACGGAGCGTTCCGCCGAGGTCTTCCACCTGCTCCTGATCCGGCATCAGGGCGATCACCGGATGCGTCGTTTCCGGTGCCAGCTCAATGCTGTTGGCATCTTCATATCCCAGGACATGGCGGGCATATTCCACGATTGCCATCTGCATGCCAAGGCAGATGCCCAGGTAAGGAATCTTGTGTACCCTTGCATACTGCGCTGCCAGAATCATACCTTCCGTACCACGGTTTCCGAAACCTCCGGGAACCAGGATTCCATCCACACAGTGAAGCTGTTTATCCAGATTTTTCTCATTTAATTCTTCGGAATCAATCCAGGTAAGCTCCACTTTTGCCTTGCAGGCGATGCCTCCATGCTTCAGTGCCTCCACAACGCTTAAGTATGCGTCATGCAGCTGCGTATATTTTCCCACAATTGCGATATTGACCGTTTTGTCCGGGTGACGGAGGTTTTCCACCATCAAAAGCCAGTCGGAAAGGTCCGGTTTCCTGTTTTCCAGATACAGGGACTGCAGCACCACGTCTGCCAGTTTTTCCCTTTCCATGGCAAGCGGGGCTTCGTATAAATATTCCACATCCAGATTCTGAAGAACATGGCTCACCGGCACATTACAGAACAGAGCAATTTTGGAACGGATTTCTTCGGTCAGCGGATGCTCGCTTCTGCACACGATCACATCCGGCTGGATTCCCATTCCCTGAAGCTCTTTGACGCTTGCCTGAGTTGGCTTCGTTTTCATTTCTCCGGATGCCTTCAGATACGGAATCAAAGTAACGTGGATGAGAATTGCATTTTCGTGTCCCACGTCGTGCTGGAACTGACGAATGGCTTCCAGAAACGGCTGACTTTCAATATCACCTACGGTTCCACCCACCTCAATAATGGCGATTCTGTCTTCATCGGTAGATTTTGCACGGTAAAAGCGACTTTTAATCTCATTGGTGATATGTGGAATAACCTGTACGGTTCCTCCTCCAAAATCTCCGTGGCGTTCCTTCTGTAAAACGGACCAGTAGATTTTTCCGGTGGTCACGTTGGAATTTTTATCCAGGCTTTCATCAATAAATCTCTCATAATGTCCCAGATCCAGGTCTGTCTCTGTTCCGTCATCGGTTACAAATACCTCTCCATGCTGGATCGGGTTCATGGTACCCGGGTCAATGTTGATATAAGGGTCAAATTTCTGCATCGTCACCTGATAGCCTCTTGCTTTTAAAAGCCTTCCCAGTGATGCTGCCGTAATTCCTTTCCCCAGACCCGAAACAACACCGCCTGTGACAAATACATATTTCACTGCCATTTCTGATTTCCTCCTCCATTTGTCCTCTGTTCCTATTCTCCTCTGTTCATAATAAAATAATGAAAGAGGAATATTTTACCAGGAAATAAAAAAATGCCAAAGCCGGGAATTCAGAGGGCACTTGCCCTGTTATCCTGTCTTTGACACCTTTGTCAACTAAATCATGATTCAAAATATGCTATACTATATACTATTTTTCGGGGTTTGTCAACACAAAATAGACGATTTTGCGTGGGACTGAGTGGCATTAGTGTTGTCAGGAGTGTATGCCAGCGCCAGACTTTTGTTCCCCGTTCCAAGATTTAACAGGCACTAAGCGACAGGAGCAGCGATGCTTTATTTCTGCGGTCCTTTGCAAACTCGCTTTGCTCAGACAGTGCACGGACCGCAGTCCATCGCTGCTTTCCCTGTCCCAAGTGCCTGTAACAATCTTCTCACAAGGGGAAGCAAAAGCCTGGCGCTGGCATACACTCTTGGCAACGTAAGGCCACTCAGAAAGCGAAAATCCTTCCCAACTTGCAAAAATTCGCCTTTTCATGCCCGCAGGGCGGACAATAGGGCGGACAGTTCTGTTTTTCAGTGGCTTTGGTTGTAAAATTCAGGTATCTGATCCGCCTCTGGGTCTATGCACAATTTTTTCTCTTCCAGGGCCCAATTTTCGGGAAATCAAGGCAAAAATCCGCGGATTTGATTGTCAAAAGTATCTATACAAAATAAGTGTCTCTCTAGGACCCAGAAATTTCCAAAAAGTTGGGTCTCAGAAACTTCTTCCCCTTCTCCAGAGAAAATTTGTAACGAAAAGGCGTGATTTTTCCTGAATTTTCGGGAGAATTGGGCACTGGAGGGGTATAAAATTTGTATAGGCCCAACAGGACTGGCAAATCAAATTTCTGAATACCAATTTGACAAATAAAAAAACAGCTACAGCGGGGTCAATGGTGTCTCATGTTTAAAGTCATCCCACGCTATATCTGTTTTTTACATAAAGAATATTAGTTTGTGTGCCAGAAGAACAATTTCACGCCATAAATTACATAAATGCACTTATAAAGCTACACTTAGCTATACTTAGCTGCACTTAACTCCACTTATGCGACTGCAAATTTCTGCAGGACACGGTCGAATTCTCTGCTCTCGCCATGGCACTTCACATTGAGGACTCTGGTCAGATCCATGCTGAGGACTCCCAGGATGGATTTTGCATCGATCAGAACCCTGTTGTAAAATATATCAATATCAAAATCACATTTGCTGGCTGCGTTTACAAATTCCTGTACATCCTCGGTTGCATTTAACTTAATTTGTTTCAGAGACATTACACTCATCCTTTCTTTTTTCATAAATTAAAGCATTATTCCTTGGAATGCCCACATTATGTTCCTCATTTTTCGATTTGTCAAGAAGCGAATTTTTGTCACTTTTTGTAATATTTCGGAAACATCTTGTGAAATTTGTCAAATTATGATGATAAAATATCAGTCCAGCTTGTCTATTATTACTTTTTTCCACATTTTTCCACTTTAGCACGTTGTAATAATACATTTATACTTTGTGGATTTCAAAATCTTTTTGTAGATTATTTTCATCCGGTATCTCCATGGGGTAATTTCCATCAAAACATGCTTTGCAAATGGGAAGTCCGCCTGCCATTCCCTCCAGATAATCGCTCTGCATATATCCCAGAGAATCTGCTCCGATCATCTTGCAGATTTCCTCCGTGGAATGTCTGGCTGCGATAAGCTGGTCGTTGCTGGGCACATCAGTGCCAAAATAACAGGGATGTAAAAATGGCGGAGAACTGATTCGCACATGTACTTCTTTTGCCCCGGCATCCTTCAGCATCCGTATCAGGTTTGCGATGGTCGTTCCACGGACGATCGAATCATCTACCAGGACGATCCGCTTGTCCTTTACCACAGATTCCAGCACGCTTAATTTCAGGTGGACGCTGGATTCCCGCTCCTTCTGGGTAGGTTTGATAAAGGTTCTGCCTATATAAGAGTTTTTATAAAAAGCAAATCCAAAAGGAATGCCCGATTCTTCGGAAAAGCCTTTGGCTGCCGGAACACCGGATTCCGGAACGCCTGTCACCAGGTCAGCCTCCACAGGATAGGATTTTGCCAGGGATTTTCCACCGCGGATCCTGGCATCGTAGACTTTTACACCGTCAATGGTGCTGTCGAGTCTTGCAAAATAAATATACTCAAATACGCAGTGTGCACGCTTTGCCCCGGCAAGGCTCATGTCCGATTTCACACCATCCCGGGTAATGGTAACCATCTCGCCCGGCTCGATGTCGCGGATGAATTCAGCACCCACGGAAGTAAGGGCGCAGCTTTCTGAAGCCAGAACGTAGGCATTTCCTCTTTTTCCAAGACAGAGAGGCTTCAGACCGTAGGGGTCACGGACACCGATAAGCTTTCTCGGGCTCATGATCACAAGGCCATAAGCTCCTTTAATCTTTTTCGCTGTTTTCAAGACTGCTTCCTCTACCGTTTTGGAATGAACGCGCTCTCTTGCAATATAGAAAGCGATGACTTCCGAATCGGTTGTAGTGTGGAAAATTGCTCCGCTCTGGATAAGTTCCCATTTCAGTTCATGAGTATTGACAAGGTTGCCATTATGGGCCAGAGCCAGGCTTCCCTTTATGTAAGAAAGAACCAGGGGCTGTGCATTTTCTGCCACAGAAGCTCCTGTTGTGGAATAACGGACATGTCCGATTCCGATATCTCCGTTCATCTTGCGTATCGTATCTTCCTTCAGAACCTCACTGACCAGTCCCAGGTCTTTGTGATATTTCACATTTCCGATAGGGCCGTTTGTATCGGACACTGCCATGCCGCAGGCTTCCTGTCCTCTGTGCTGCAGAGATGTAAGGCCATAATAAATAGATGGTGCCACTTCGTTTCCATCCAGATCGTAGATGCCAAACACACCGCATTCTTCTTTGATTTCTGCCATCTGATTTCCTCCGTTCCAAGCATCGAAAATAAAATAAAAAGAGACACTTTGGGTATGACCAAAGCGCCTTTGCTTACACAGAAATTATAATAGAAGAGACGAATTTGTCAACCCTGTGCTCCGAAAATTTTTTGAACTTTTTTTCAAAAAGTCATTGACAAGATTTTTTTTTTGTGTATACTACATCACATAAAGCAAAGGCGCTTTGGATGACCCAAACATCCAAGGCGCTTTTTCTGTTTTTAAAATAATGAATGAGTGAAAGCAATAATGAAAGGAGCGTACCTATATGGCACAAAATATTCCTGAACTTTACGGCAGCCTTGTTTTCAACGACAAGATCATGCGCAGTAAATTACCAAAAGACATGTACAAAGCACTGAAAAAGACCATCGAAAATGGAACTCATCTGGAGCTTGATGTAGCAAACTCTGTTGCAGTTGCCATGAAGGAATGGGCAATCGAAAATGGTGCTACCCATTACACTCACTGGTTCCAGCCGATGACAAATGTAACTGCCGAAAAACACGACAGCTTCATTTCTCCTACCGGCGACGGACAGGTGATCATGGATTTCTCCGGCAAAGAGCTTGTAAAAGGTGAGCCGGATGCATCCAGCTTTCCGTCTGGCGGACTTCGTGCTACATTCGAGGCAAGAGGCTATACAGCATGGGATCCGACCTCTCCGGCCTTTATCAAAGACGGTACGCTTTATATTCCGACCGCATTCTGTTCCTACAGCGGAGAAGCACTGGATAAGAAAACTCCTCTTCTTCGTTCCATGGATACCTTAAATAAAGCAGCAACCAACATGCTTCACATTCTTGGAAATACGGAAGTAAAACACGTTTCCACTACTGTTGGACCGGAGCAGGAATATTTCCTGGTTGACAAAGAGCTTTATAAGGAAAGAAAAGACCTTGTATTCTGCGGACGTACCCTGATCGGTGCTCCGGCTCCGAAGGGTCAGGAAATGGAAGACCACTACTTCGGAACCTTGAAGCCAAGAGTATCCGCTTACATGCATGACCTCGACGAAGAGCTCTGGAAGCTTGGTATTCCGGCTAAGACAAAGCACAACGAGGTTGCTCCTGCTCAGCACGAGCTGGCTCCTGTATTTGATACTACAAACGTTGCCGTTGACCACAACCAGCTGACCATGGAAATCATGAAAAAAGTCGCAGACAAACACGGAATGGTCTGCCTGCTGCATGAGAAACCATTTGAAGGCATCAACGGAAGCGGTAAACACAACAACTGGTCCATGATCACAGATACCGGTGTAAACCTTCTGGATCCCGGAAAAACTCCTGCTGAGAATATCCAGTTCCTGGTATTTCTGATGGCAGTTATCAAAGCAGTTGACGAATATGCAGATTTACTTCGTATCTCCGTTGCAAGTGCCGGAAACGACCACCGTCTCGGCGCAAACGAAGCACCGCCGGCTGTTGTATCCATCTTCCTTGGCGATGAACTGACAGAGGTTATGAAATCCATCGAAAATGATACATACTTCACCTCTCATGGTGCTGTTCAGATGGATATCGGAGCAAAGGTTCTGCCTCACTTTGTAAAAGACAACACCGACAGAAACCGTACTTCACCATTTGCATTCACCGGAAACAAATTCGAGTTCCGTATGCTTGGTTCCACTGCTTCCGTTGCGAATCCCAACATCGTGCTGAACACTGCTGTTGCAGAAGCACTGGATCAGTTTGCAAAAGAGTTGGATGGTGTTGCTCCTGAGGAAATGGAACATGCAGTACATGAACTGATCAAGAGAGCAATCAAAAAACATAAACGCGTTATCTTCAATGGAAACGGATATACCGATGAGTGGATCGCAGAGGCAGAGGCACGTGGCCTGTACAATCTGAAATCTACTCCGGATGCTCTTCCGATGTGGATTGCAGACAAAAATGTAGAGCTGTTCACCTCCCATAAGATTTTCACAAAAGAGGAGATTCACTCCCGTTATGAAATCTGGCTGGAGAACTATTCCAAGACCATCAACATTGAATCCAACACAATGGCTGAGATGGTTCAGAAGGATCTGCTTCCTTCCGTACTTACCTACATGGAACAGATTGCAAGCACTGCAAGCATGAAGACCTCCGTCGTTCCGGGTATTTCCACGGAAAGTGAAGCTGCTCTTCTGACAAAGCTTACCGATCTTGCAGGCAAAATGACTGCCGGTCTGGAAACTCTGAAGGCAGATACTGCAAAGGCTCTGGCTACCGAGGATGTTCTGGAATGTGCAAAGGCTTATCAGTCTGTCGTACTTGCCGATATGGAAACCTTAAGAGCAGCTTGTGATGAGGCAGAAACCCTTATCCCGGATGCACTGCTTCCATATCCGACCTATGGAAAACTTCTGTTCTCCATTTAAGGATTTGATTTTTACTTAGGAAATTATTGATTTCCATCTGAGGAATTTAAAAAGGTAAAATCAGGGGATATCCATTATGAACTCTACTTCATAATTCATTATCGATTTCCTCATCCATTAATCACACGATACGGATGTCCCCTGTTTTACATATATATTTTCTGCCGCTTTTTCGATTTCCCCCGAGGCTGCGGCAGAAACATGTTTTTTTGTTCGTAAAGGCGCGAAGGAAACCCAAAGTTTCTTTGGCGCCTTTTCGATATAGATTTAGGGAGAGAGGAGATTTATTATGGAATTTTCTGCAGTTAGTACAATTTGGGTGCTCGTAGGCGCCGCGCTGGTCTTCTTTATGCAGGCCGGCTTCGCAATGGTGGAAACCGGCTTCACCCGTGCAAAAAACGCCGGTAACATTATCATGAAAAACCTGATGGACTTTTGTATCGGTACCCCGGCTTTCTGGCTGGTTGGTTTCGGCATTATGTTCGGTGCAGGCAATGGTTTCTTTGGAAAAATCGGTGGAATTGCCTCAGAGGCAAATTATGGAAGTGCAATGCTTCCGGACGGTGTTCCGTTCTGGGCATTTCTGATTTTCCAGACCGTATTCTGTGCAACATCTGCAACAATCGTATCCGGTGCTATGGCTGAACGTACAAAGTTCTCTTCATACTGTATCTACAGCTTACTGATCAGCCTTATCGTTTATCCGGTTTCCGGTCACTGGATCTGGGGCGGCGGCTTTATCAGCCAGATGGGCTTCCATGATTTCGCAGGTTCCTGTGCCGGTCATATGGTAGGTGGTGTTGCCGCATTCATCGGTGCCATCATTCTTGGACCTCGTATCGGAAAATATTCAAAAGACGGAAAGTCCAAAGCGATTCCTGGCCATAACCTGACCATCGGTGCTTTAGGTGTATTTATTCTGTGGTTCTGCTGGTTCGGTTTCAACGGTGCTTCCACTGTTTCCATGGAGGGAGATGCCATCGTTAGTGCAGGTAAGATCTTTGTTACCACAAACCTGGCTGCTGCTGTTGCAACTGTAACTGTAATGATCATCACATGGGTTCGCTACAAAAAACCAGATGTTTCCATGTCCTTAAATGGCTCTCTGGCAGGTCTTGTAGCAATCACAGCAGGCTGTGATACCGTTTCTCCGACATCTGCTGCTATTATCGGTATCCTGTCCGGCTTCATCGTAGTATTTGGTATTGAATTTATTGACAAAGTATTAAAGGTGGATGACCCGGTTGGTGCCGTTGGTGTCCATGGCTTAAACGGTGCATTTGGTACTCTGGCTGTTGGTCTTTTCTCTGACGGTACCGGAACAGAATGGAAAGGTCTCCTGGTTGGCGGCGGCTTCCATGGCTTCGGCGTACAGTTTATCGGTATGGCAATCACCATCGCATGGGTTGCTGTTACTATGACCATTATTTTCCAGGCAATCAAACATACCGTAGGTCTGAGAGTATCCAGAGAAGAAGAAATTCAGGGTCTGGATGTCAAGGAACATGGTCTTCAGAGTGCATACGACGGGTTCGCTATCCGCGATACAGTTGGTGCTGTTCCTGCTCCGATGGGAACCTCCAAAACTTATACTTCCACAGCAAGACCTTCTGCTCCTGCTGAGTTCGTTCCGGAAATTCCGAAGGATGGCGTTCATAAGCTTACAAAAGTGGTTATCATCACCCGCCAGAACAAGCTGGATGAGTTTATGCAGGCTATGAATGAAATCGGTGTTACCGGTATCACCATCACAAACGTACTTGGCTGCGGCGTACAGAAAGGTGCTCCGGCTTACTACCGTGGCGTTGAGATGGATATGAATCTGCTGCCTAAGATCAAGATTGAGATTGTGGTTAGTCTCGTTCCTGTTCGGAAGGTTGTGGAAACTGCCAAGAAAGTTCTGCATACCGGTCAGATCGGCGATGGCAAGGTATTCATCTATGATATTGAGAATGTAGTGAAGATCCGTACCGGCGAGGAAGGCTATCTGGCTCTTCAGGATACGCAGGAATAACAAAGCTTTCACTCATAATAAATATCCATAAAAAGAGAAGGGAGATCCGAAAGGGTCTCTCTTCTCTTTTGGGTGGAAAGTATTTGCTATGATGCTGTGCGGGCGGGTTTGTATTTCGGGCCGCGGTGCCTGTGGTGTCGTAAACACGTTGATTTTTTTGTTTTGCTGCGCCGCCTATCTGCGCCCCAAAATCAAAACTCGCCCACAGGGCTCAGACAGTTGATTTTGGGGCGCGCTATGCTCGCAAAACTGCAAAAATCTGCCGAATGTTTACGACACCACAGGCACCGCGGCCCGAATCCAACACGCAGCACAGTTTATAGCAATTACGTTTCCATGGTATGCTCTACTGCGGCCGTGGCAGATTCCAGCGGTAGTGGGCTGCCAGATACCGGATCAGAATCACGACTGCCGAGGATACGATCATGGCAGGTACTGTGCCGAAGAATCGATACATATAAACACAGGTAATGGCCCCGATGATGGACGCGCATGCATAGACATGCCGCACAAAGATATAAGGCGGCACTCCTGCCATCATGTCACGGAGCAGGCCACCGCCCACGCCGGTTATGGTTCCCAGAAATACCAGAAGGAAGGTGTGTTTAAAATATCCCTGACGGATGCCGGTATTGACTCCCACCACTGTAAAGATTCCCAGGCCAATGGAGTCCATGACAAGCATGATTTTGTCAAATGTTACTCTTCTACTGCCCTCCAGAAGCTCTTTCTTACAATAAAGGACTACAAACACAATGCAGGACGTGATCACGGCTGTAAGCGCATAGGTTGAATTCTGGAAAACCCCGGGTGGAATGATTCCCAACACGATATCCCGGATCATCCCTCCGCCTACTGCGGTCACAACTCCCAGGACGCATACTCCGAAAATATCCATCTTTTTCTCCATCCCTACCATGGCTCCTGACGCTGCAAATGCCACAGTTCCCAGCATTTCCATAATGAATGTAATGATATCCTGATAATCCATAATTCTCATTTCCTTAAAACTTTTGTATTTATTTCGGCTCAATCATAAATTTTGTGGGATAACTATCCCAGGCATTGCCTGTGGTTCGTGTCAAGTTCGGCGGACGGATTAGATTATATATCGCCGTTAGGGAAACTCCACAAAAAAGCATGTGGTTTGGGCATATATGACACACAATTCTTTCTCAGGCCCAATATCCCGGAAATTTCAGTGAAAATATGCCAGTTTTACTATAATTTTTCTCCATGTTAGAAATAAGTACTCTCCAGACCCAGAATTTTGCATTTTTCTGGGTCTGAGAACAAATTTTGTCTGCTATAGATACAAAAAAGCATCTTGAAATGCTCTGTTTTACCGCAAAACCCCTGATTTTTTCTCCAGGCAGGTATTTTTTTCTCTATATGCCCAAAACTTTCTGAATAGCAACAACTGTTCCTGAGTTCTTCGCTGTCGGGATAACTATCCCAGGCATTCCTGAGGTTCATGTCAAGGCTGGCGGACGGCTTAGAATGCCTATATCATGGTAGGAACAATCCCGCGAAAAAAATGATTGACCCTTTGTTTCTGAAATTTTCCTGTAGATTGATTTCAAAACGGTTTTATCATATCATTCCTGATTCTTTTTTGCAATATGTTAGAGTTGGAAAGGTGTTCTGGGCCTATACGGAATTTTTGCTCTGCCAGGGCCCAATTACTTGGAAATTTGTGTAAAAATCCGGCATTTACAACGTCAAAAGTATCTATACAAAAAAATTGTCTCTCCAGGCCCCGGAAATTCCAAAAAATTGGGTCTCAGAAGCTTTTTCTGCTTCTCCAGAGAAAATATTGGCTCAATCACAAATTTTGTGGGATAACTATCCCAGGTATTGCATGAGGTTCGTACCAAGTTCGGCGGACGGATTAGATCATATATCGCCGTTAGGGAAACTCCACAAAAAAGCATGTGGTTTGGGCATATATGACACACAATTCTTTCTCAGGCCCAATATCCCGTAAATTTCAGTGGTAATATGCTAGTTTTACTATAAATTTTCTCTATGTTAGAAATAAATACACTCCAGACCCAGAATTTTGCATTTTTCTGGGTCTGGGAACAATTTTTGTCTGCTATAGATACAAAAAGCATCTTAAAATGCTCTGTTTTACCGCAAAACCCCTGATTTTTTTCCAGGCAGATATTTTTTTCTATATATGCCCAAAACTTTCTGAACAGCAACAACTGTTCTTAGGCTCCTGAGCCAGAGGGATAGAACCAGCCACCCGTAAGGGCCTGGCCTTGACAGGGTTCCCAGGCAATGCTAAAATTCCTGACCCCGACGGCTCATTCAGCAACAACTGTTCCTGAGTTCTTCGCCGTCGGGATGATTATCCCGGGCATTGCCTGAGGTTCATGTCAAGGCTGGCGGACGGCTTAGAATACCTATATCATGGTAGGAACAATCCCACGAAAAAAATGATTGACCCAAAATATTAAGTAAAAAGGCAGGATTTTCCCTGAATTTCCGAGATAATTGGGCACTAGCAGAGTATAAAATATGTATAGGCCCAACCAGGATAATGTTATCTCCCTATTTTTTTGAGGCTCAGAAAGGGTCATAAACTTCTGTCATTCCCGCAGGTAATC
>JALERH010000019.1 GCA_022764275.1 Blautia sp.
TTTTTACCACCGCCTTTAAATCTTCCATACTGAAAGGGTCTAAAAATTTGTCTGCCATCGTGTAAATCATCGCCTCAATCTTTCGTCTTTCGTTTTCCGTGAGCTCGGTTGCTTTATCGGCAAGTTCGTATGCAGCCAGAATCCGTTCCTTTTGGGAGCTTTCACCGTCCATGAGCGGACACAGGGTCAAAGGAATCAGATCCGCCCGGGTAAGCGGTTCTCCATGGGCTGCTTTCTCTTTCAGTTCTTTGATCAGCCGGTCAGCATTTCTGTCCGTCATAAGGAACCTTTTCAGATCTTCCACTCCGTTATCTGTACATTGAAATTCAAAATGTTTCCATGTGCCATCCTCCATGATGAGGTTGAAATCCTCGAACATCTTTTTAAGCTCTAAATGGATGCCTTCCGTAGGAGCAGCAGAGACTACCTTTCCTTCGATGCCCAGGAAGGGCAGGATATCTTCGGAAAAGAACTGCATCAAGAGCCAATACAGACAATGGATTTCCACAAAATAAAACTAAAAAAACGCTGCGTGAAAAATTTCCTGGAATACAGGATAGAAAATTTCAGATAAAATAGACATAGATACTGGAAAGCCTTCTTTTATAGCCTGTCCAATGTCTGTGAATATAAGTTTAAAGCATAGGAGCTCGTACGTAAAGGAAAAAATGGGGAAAGTGCCGTTACACTCCTCCCCCAAACTCTTTCCTACTCAAAAAAATCTGTATTCCCCAAATCCTCAATGGACATTTTTTTGCCTCTCTGGTTTTCAGGTCTGGCACTGGTTTTCTTCGGCTTCTTCCTCACCGTTTCTTCGCTGGAGGTATTTTTCTCCTTCTGTGTTCCCGTCCTCACATCGGGGGTTTTTTTCATTTTCTGCTCTTTCGCTTTTGTACCGGTCGCCTTGCGTCTTTTTTTAGCGGTTCCTGAATTTACAGGCTCCGCCTTGCGTCTTTTTTTATTTTCCCCATAATAATCGTCCAGGTATTCTTCGATGATTTCGTCCTCGTCTGTAGCGTAAAGTTCGTAATCTGCCAGATCATCGTCATAGCTACGTTCTCTGCGGCTTCGGCGCGGCTCCTCGTCATAGTCATCCCCGCAGCATTCGTCATACGCATCCTCATAGTCGTCATCGTACTCATCGTCGTCATCAATATATTTTGGCTTGTTGATCGCAAACTGAATCAGCAGGCTTAAAATGGCAAATCCTGCACTCATACCGATTCCGTATGGAAACTCTGCCAGTCCCCCAATTTTGGCCAGGGACATCCCCGCAAGAACGCCGCCCAGCAGACTGGTTCCCACAATGATAACCTCTTTTGCGTAGCGTATTGCCACTACCCCGATTCCAACTCCTATTAGCAGGCACAGGAAAAAGGAGGCTGATGAGGTTGGATGGATCAGGTAAATACTGATGGTCAGACCAAGTCCCGCACCGATGATAAAAATACCGGCCTTAAAAATCAAAAACGCCACAACCGCCAGGGCAACTCCGGCAGCTACCATCGCCAGGATATAAATGGATTTGTCCTGAGCGCCGGAATGATAAACTCCAAAAAGCCCCAGACCTGCGCCAATCATAAACCCGAACAGCATCATCCAGAACCGCAGAAGGCGATAGCCCAGGATACAGTTCACAATGCCGAATACCAATATGATGGAAAAAAAAACCATTCCAATCGTATTCAGATCCTGCATGTTTCGAATGCGCTCCGCAATGTTCATTGCACGTGAGAGAATTTCTGTCATGGCAATAAATCCTCCTTTTTTTCTTAAAACATATAATACATGGTTTTCATGTTGTCCAGTATCCCGTAATGATACTCTACCTGATTCAGATCATACAGGGACATATAATAACGGGCAACGTCCTGGATTTTTTCCCCCGTAATCCATTCATCATAGGCAGCCTGAAAAGCTTCCTCGTTGGAAAATTTGAAACGAACCACCGCCGCTCCGTTATTCAGACGCATCTGGCAATATTCGTAAAGCTTTTGTGCATCATAAGTGTCAAAACATCCGTTGTTCAGGACATAAAAATTTTTGTCTGTAGCTGTACAGTCAGGAATCGCAAACTCGTCTGACGGCGTGTAGGTCTTCTCGTATTCCTCCGGGAATGGACAGAGATAATCATACAATATGGTCTTGTGCTCCTCAATCTGCACTGCATCTCCTTCCAGAAACTCATGCTGATCGCCGTTGGTGGCATCTACATAGTAATACTCACCATCAAGCTGTACAATATTCCAGGCATGTCCCTCCGTACTTCCCTGTGTGCTTCCTTCCACATAGATGCAGGGAACGCCCAGATTCTCCAGAAGATACTGTGTCGCACCGGCATATCCCGCGCAAACGGCCTCTTTTTTCCAGAAAATTCCGGCAATGCTCTGGTCATGCTCGGAGGCCGCATATTCCGCATTGTCGATGAGATATGTATATACAGTTTTTACTTTTTCGTAATCATCCGCATCATCCGGAATAATCCCTTCCACTTCCCGACAGGCGGCTTCCATGGCGGCTTCGATTTCGGAAACTTCCTCGTCAGTATAGGTATATCCCGGAGTAAAAAGGCAGTAGTCGCTCTCCCCAAATGTCGTCTTGTAGATTTTATTCCGATTGTGTACCCAGAACAGCTCCGGATGATCTTTTAACAAAGCATGGTAAACCCTGTCCACTGTTTCATCTGCAGAAATCGTAAGATAAAATTCCTCTTTTCTTGCCCGGATTCCTTCCAGCATTTCCCGGTAGCCGCGCTTTTCCTCATCATCCAGCAGGCTGAAATAGTATTCCTGATGATTTCCGTCTGTCTGCGAAACTTCGTTTTCCCGAAGCTTCTGCACTTCCTCCGGTTCGCGGTTTAAGACCATGAGGAACAGCCTGCTGCCAAGTACCAGAACAGCCAGCAGACACACTACCAGACAGCCCCGCAGGAATCGTTTTTTCTTCATCTATTTCTCCTTTCGGAATTTGTGGTTGTATCTTGCATTTGTTATTTTGGCTCGCAATTATTATAGCTGATTTGGGGATATATTGCAATGCAGCCATTTGTCTGAATGGAATTCTCGGAATGGAGTCCTTCCTTCTGATGGTATCCCAGCCATCCCAGATAGCCCCGCCCCCGGCGGGGTCTATGGAAATTTTTTTCACTGCCAGAGCCACTTTTCTGCAATTTTCAGGCCCAAAAACGCAGTTTTCTCCGCCCGGAGTATCCATACAGAAAAATTGGTCTTCCAGACCCCGCATTCTTCCCAAAACGGGGTCTCGGAGACAATTTTTTCTGTATAGAGAAATTTCCTGACGAAAAGTCGGGATTTTTCCCTAATTTGTGGGACAAATGGGCTCCGGAAGCACAAAAAATTTGTATAGGCCCCCCAGGAAAATTAGGGTCCCGTATTCCCTACTGCCCGAACTAAGAAAGGAAACAAATTCTTCCTATCCGTAAGAATCCGAATCCTTTTTATCTTGACGAATCATCCTGAAACCGTTATCCTATCAATATAACTGCAAATCAAACACAACTTTAAAGGAGGTAAGAACAATTTACAATCGAATGCTATCTGAATACCAGCACCTTGAAGATAAAATTGAACTTTTACAAGCTCAATTGAAATACCTTCCTGATGGAAAACTGATTTGTTCCCACAATCACGGCCGTTGTAAATGGTATCGAAGTGATGGTCATAAGAAGACCTACATTCCCAAAGAAAATCGTGAGCTTGCAGAACAACTGGCTGCCAAGAAATATCTGATGCTCCAACTGGAAGATCTTATAACAGAAAAGAGAGCCATCCAGTTTTATCTCAGGCACCACGATTCTCAACCAGAAAAAGCGCTTGATCTTCTATCTGATTCAGAATACCAAGACCTTCTCTCCTCTTATTTCACACCGCTTTCTCAGGAACTTACAGATTGGATGAATTCTTCATACCAGCAGAATCCCAACTATCCCGAACAATTAATCCACAAAAGCATTTCCGGTAACATTGTCCGCTCGAAATCCGAAGCCATCATTGACATGTTTTTACATATCAATCAAATTCCTTTTCGGTACGAATGCGCCCTAGAGTTAGGTGAAGTTACTGTGTTCCCTGATTTTACGATTCGTCATCCAAAAACAGGGGAAGTTTTCTATTGGGAACACTTCGGAATGATGGACCAGACCACTTATTTACAAAAAGCTTTTTCAAAAATGCAGCTCTATGCAACTCATGGCATCATGCCTTCTGTCAACCTGATCACCACCTACGAAACAAAGGAAAATCCCCTGAGCACAGACATGATTGAGAAAATCATTGGATACTATTTTCTCTGACTTTTCCGACTCACGGAGCATAACTCCGCGGGGCAGATTCTACTCCGGCTCGCAGAACATCCTCGGCGGGGTCTATGGAAATTTTTTTCACTGCCAGATCCACTTTTCCGCAATTTTCAGGCCAAAAAGCGCTATTTCCAACGCCTGGAGTATCCATACAGAAAAATTGTTCCGCCAGACCCCGCATTTTTCCCGAAACGGGGTCTCGGAGACAATTTTTTCTGTATAGAGAAATTTCCTGACGCAAAATCGGGATTTTTCCCTAATTTTGGGGACAAATGGGCTCCGGAAGCGCAAAAATTTTGTATAGGCCCCGCGGGCGGAACCACAGGCTTGTAACAGGCCCAACTGGCGAAACTACAGGCTTGTAACAGGCCCAACTGGCAAAACCGCACACTTATAACGCTCCACCAGCAGTACCACAACCTTGTATATCACCCCAGATCCCGGATGCGCTCCAGGAGGACTCTGGTTGTCTCATGGCACAAAAGTGTCTGGTTATAACGGTAATACCGCTCACAGGAATACTGCTGCAGGTGGTGCAGCGCCGGCTGGCTGGTGTTCAGCTCTGTGATAAAGACAACCAGCTCCTGCCCGCCTCCGAACGCAGACTCCATGAAATCAAATGCATACTCCAGCATGGCAGATGCATGGTCAAAATCCCGGTCGTAAACAGCCTTTTTCTCCCCGAACCACTGCTTCAGAAGGTCAAAAACCTGCTCTCCCCGGGAGGCATCCGCTTTTCGCAGTTCTACCAGATAAGTACCGAGGGTATCCAGTACATTCCGATAATGATGGGCATCCTCCCGGGAAAGAAGCCCGGCTTTTTTCTTCTGGCTGTATTCCATGGCGAAGGCAGACTTTGCATCCTCCAGATAAACAAATGGCTGTTCTTTCTGGACTCCCAGAAGAGCCTCCTTTGCCTCACTCAAAATTCCAAACAGGCTCTCCAGATCCATTTCCTGCAGATACACGTTTCGAAATGCCACATTCAGCCGCGACAGAAGAAGCCCTGTGACACTCAGCCGCTCATCAAAGGATGCATGAGCCGCTTTTTTCACAAGGATGTCGTCAATATGACCGGACAGCACCGCATCAATCTGGTAATCGGTACGGTATTTATAGAAAAGTTCCAGATAATTTGCAAAATCCCGCGCGATCTGGGGATGCTGAATGTACTGCACCACCACTTCCCGGTCCATCATCTTGTCCAGCTTTTCGTAAACGGCGAGCAGGCGCGACAAGTCTTCCCAGCCTCTGGGCGTGGCAAAGGTTTTTCCATCTACCGTACTCTCCATCCGGTAAAAATTTTTCGGACGGGTATTCAAATAAGAAATCACAGCGGGATGTACGCCTGCACTGTAGGCATATTCTTTCCATGCGTCAAAATCCGGCTCCACCTCGATTTTTTTCACACGGTCCATGGTCACAACGTCAAATTCCCGGACAGACTTGTTGTATTCCGGCGGATTTCCTGCCGCCACGATCAGCCACCCTTCCGGAATCCGGTGACTGCCAAAGGTTTTGCACTGCAGAAACTGAAGCATGGCAGGCGCCAGAGTCTCAGAAACACAGTTGATCTCGTCGATAAATAGAATTCCCTCCCGCAGTCCGCTCTCCTCAATCTTTTCATAAATGGAGGCAACAATTTCACTCATGGTGTATTCCGTCACGGCTTTTTCCACGCCGTCAAAGGTTTTTCGGGAGATAAAAGGCAGACCTATGGCACTCTGTCTGGTATGGTGTGTGATGGTGTATGCCACCAGGCCAATCCCGCATTCCCTGGAAATCTGCTCCATGATCTGGGTTTTTCCGATACCGGGCGCACCGATCAGCAGGATTGGCCGCTGTGCCATGACCGGAATCTCATACTCTCCGAAATCATTTTTCAGAAGATATGCCTGGATGGTATTTTTAATCTCCTCTTTTGCTCGTTTGATGTTCATATTTCGTGCTCCTCTTATTCAAAATCATCCTCCCCCAGAATCAGCTTGATTGCCCAGGGCGGAACGTCGATGTCTCTGTAGTCTTCCTTCATAAACACAAATGCGGTTTCATAAGGCGGCATCTTTGCCGGAAAAATGCCGTAGCCATCGGTAAAATATATGAGTCCCCGAAGCCTTGTAAAACGTTTTTCCCGCATGAGCTGCTCCACGTAGGCAAAGGGCGGACGAAAATCCGTGCCCCCTTCCCCGATAATCGTAAAATGCGCCATATAATCTTTGAGCTGCGCTGCATTTTCAATTACCACGTCTGACTGAATTTTTTCATCACACTGGATAATGTGCACATGGATTCTGCGAAAAAAGCTCTCCGTTTCTCCAAGAACACTGTAAGTCTCCTCGAGAAATTTTCGGACCAGCTCCCCCTTGCAGGACATGGAAGTGTCGATCACTATGACAAAATCCTCCACCTTCCGCTCCTCTTTTGTCTCCAGCGGCTCGATGAGAGGCATGTTTCCGTAGAGATTCATGCCGTAATTGTAAAAAATATAGTCAAAGGTGTCCATGTCCACCTTCATTTCCTCTTTCAGCACGGAAAATTTCCGAAGAAATTCTTTGTAATCATAACGGCTGCGGTTTTCCACGGCAAGCTGATTCATCAGACTTTTGCTGTCTTCGGCTGCCTCTTTGGAAAAGGTCTCCATTTCCGTCTGCATGCGGTCTTTGATGTCTTCCCAGTTTTTGCGCTGTGTCACCGTCTTCGGATGATTCGGCGGTGTCTCGTACCATTTGCGGTGATCATCCACATAAAACTCCCGGCGAAGCTCCTGCATTTTTGCTTCCGGCAGATGCAGGGTTTGCAGCTTACGGTAAAGCCGCTGGGCAGTTACCGTTTTTCCCTCTTCCAGAAGAAGGTCAAGAGCCTGCCTGCGGGCCATTGTCTGGGGCTGGTGAACACATTTTACGTACAGGCCGTCGATGATCGTCTCCACCGTAACATCACAGGCCAGATTCCAGTACTGCTGATCCACCTTCTCTTCCGGAAATACATGGAGAAAAATACAGTGGAGCAGACTGTGAAGATAAGCGCGGTTGGTACGCTCCCGGCTTTTCCGGAATAATTCCATCAGCTCCTCGGGCTGATAATACAAAATACTGCCGTCGGTGCCCAGAGGATGGACCGACATATCCCCCTGAAAAGCAAGTCCGGCCAGGGCACAGTCCAGAAAACGCATATTCAGGTAAAGCTGATTCCTGGAATTCTGCAAAATATCATGACAGATGGCTTCTGCCTGCAGCGCCCGCTTCTGGGCATCATGGATGGGGTTTCGAATGGGGAGGGGCTTTTTTTCCTCTGCCCGAAATGTTGTTCTGTCCTCTGTCATAGCTCAAATGATCTCCTTTTTGCCGGAAAATGAATCCGCCCATATTCCATAATCATACTTCGGCTTTCCAAAGTTCCGCATTCTGCGGCCGTTTCCAGGATTTTCTGATAGATGGGACGGCAGTTTTCCGAAAGAGGATAGGTATTTAACAGCCAGCCAAGCTCCTCTTCCCGTTTCTGTCGGATAAAATCCATGGCAATTTTTTCATAATTCGCCTGCAGATAATTCTCATAACGGTTTTTCGCCTCTCCGGTCAGCTCCCAGGGATGGGACAGCCGGCCAAACACCAGCTCTCGGAGGAAATCCGGGGATTCCTGAGCAAGGGCATGTTCAAACCGCCGGTCATATTCTGTAAAATGAAACGCTTTTCCCAGAAAGCAGTTGCGGTAATACAGGCCGCTTCCGTGCACGTGAGTCATAAGGATTCTGGCAGGAGTATTTTCCACGCCTTCCTCATAATATTCCGGAAACCAGAGTACTGCGTCGATTACACCGGTCAGGCGCACACACAGCTCCTCCCGGATTTCAGACAGAACCTCTTTAAGCCCGGATTCCGCATTCTGCATCTCCACCTCCAGGCTGCGGATATGGTGGCATCCTGTAAAAGCGCCGCTTCCCAGATCTGTAAAATTGCTGGAAAAAGACAGGCTTTCCAGGCTTCGGCAGTTATAGAAGCCATATCTTCCTATTTTCACCACACTGCCCGGAATTCGGATGATCCTGCAGTTTTTTCCCGAAAAAAGGTACGGTCCCAGTTCTGTAACGGGCAAACCGTCAAGTTCCGGCGGAACCTCCACGATCTCCGGATTTCCAAAAAGCTCTGTGATCAGGATATGGTCATTTTTTCTTTCATAGGTAAAGCCAGTGGCAGTCTGTGGCATGGGGTATGCTCCTTTTTTCTTTAGTCTTACGCCATTATACCATTTTTTTCAGTCAAGAAAAGGGTTGATATTTTCCTGTTGCTGGATTAAACTA
>JALERH010000026.1 GCA_022764275.1 Blautia sp.
ATCTGGGAGCAATACAATCCCCATATACTTCACTGGCTGATCGTCCGCGAATTGGTACAATTGGAAATCATCAGATTCAGGGCAGTCTATTTGACTGCTCTTTTCTTTTTACTGAATCAGATGCTTTCCTTAAGAATTATATAATGAATGACCACATTTCTGACCATAAATAGTGCGAAAAATATGTACAATCAGGAAATTATCAGGGGCAAAATTATGGATAAGGCAGAAAAACTGTGTGGATTCCGTAAGAAATATAGACACTATTGAAACTTGACAGGGGGGAGTCACCGTGATAGAATTTTTACAAACTTAAAAAAACAGTCGAAAAAAGGATGTTTTTTCAAAGTTTGCGCTGTCGCTTATTGTAAGAAAAGCGACAGAAAATAAATAATTAGATAAGTTATATATTAATAGTTATGACCTGGGATTCGCACGGAAACAGGGAAGCAGTATGAAAAAGTGAGGGAGATTCAATGTATACGCGGGCAAGGAAAGGATGGAAAAAGCATATAGACTTTTTTTTGCTGGATGTTCTTATGCTTGAGCTATCATTGGCACTCAGCTACTGGATCCGGCATGGAGGAAATCGTGTTCTGGAAAGAGGGTTTTATTACCAGCTTGGGATGATCGTCGGCGTTACCAGTATCTTTGTCGGTCTGGGAAATGAAAGCTACCGTGATATTCTGAGGCGCGGCTACGCAAAAGAACTCAGGGCGGCATTTGTTCATGTGAGCCTTACATATGGTCTGGATATCGTGGCGACTTATTTCACCAAGGGTTATTACTATTCCAGACAGGTTTTCCTGATGGCATGGTTTTTCGGTATTTTCTTCTGCTATGGGAGCAGATGCCTGTGGAAAAAACTCCTGATCAGAAACGGCGAATCAAAAAGCGATGAGCGAAATGTCCTGCTGGTGACCACCTCCCGGAAGGCAAAGAAAGCCATCAAACGACTGAATGGCAGCAGTTTCAAGGATTACCGGCTGGTGGGTCTGGTTTTTACAGATCATGCAGAGCCCGGGCTTACGGTGGAAAATTATCCGGTGTTCGGCAGGATAGACGGAGATACCTCTTACCTGAGAGAGAATGTGATCGATGAAGTACTGATCCAGCTTCCTGTCGGCATGATGCTGGAAGACAAATACATTAATATGTTTGTTCAGACCGGTCTTACCGTCCACGTGGATCTGGGCATTCCGGCCAAAGCAAGCAGCAACTATTCCGTGGAGAATTTTGCCGGGAAGGTGGTACTGACCAGGGGAATGAAACTGGTTTCCCCGGGCGAGATGTTTCTCAAACGCCTCATGGATATCTGCGGCGCCGTGGTGGGGCTGATCCTTACGGGAATCGTATCCATCTTTGTCATTCCGGCGATTAAGATCGCGGATCCGGGACCTGCCTTTTTCTCCCAGGTACGGGTTGGAAAAAACGGCCGCCATTTCAAAATCTATAAATTCCGAAGCATGTACATGGATGCGGAAGAGCGCAAAGCAGAGCTTATGAGCCAGAATGAGATGCAGGGTCCGATGTTTAAGATGGAAAACGATCCCAGAATCATTAAGGGAGTCGGTGATTTCATCCGGAAGACCAGCATCGACGAGCTGCCCCAGTTCTGGAATGTGCTGAACGGCACCATGAGCCTGGTGGGCACCCGCCCTCCGACTGTCAATGAATATGAGCAGTATGAGATGGAGCATTTAAAGAGGGTTTCAATCAAGCCGGGCATTACCGGAATGTGGCAGACCAGCGGCCGAAATGAAATCACGGACTTCGAGGAAGTGGTGCGGTTGGATACCGAATATATCACGAACTGGAGTCTGGGACTGGATATCAAGCTGCTGTTTAAAACCGTGATGGTGGTGTTTAAACGAGAAGGTTCAAAATAGGATTTTATTTGGCAGTGAATAACGCGATACTGCAGAAATGCAGGATTCCGATACAAAAATCTATGGCCTTTAAATCGTCGCTTTGCCGCGTTTAAAGGCATGGATGGACATATTCGAAACTGTGATTCGCATGAAACATGGCGAAGTGGCGAAGCACGCTCAAAAAGGAGGTTGCGTATCTATGTGGTATGTGATGCAGGTGCGCACGGGTACAGAGGAAAAAATACGCTGTCAGTGTGAGAAAGTAATCGACTGCTCTATTCTGGAGAGATGTTTTATTCCTTACTTTCAACGGAAGAAACGATTTCAGGGAGAGTGGCATATTCAGAAGGAAATTCTCTTTCCAGGGTATGTTTTCCTGATTACGGAGCAGCCGGAGCCATTGACAGATGGATTGAAAAAGGTAATAGGTTTGACAAAACTCCTGAAAACCGGAGAAGAGATTACTCCATTATCCAAGGAGGAAGTGGCGTTGCTTATGAAACTGGGAAACGAAGAGCAGGAAGTCGAAATGTCCACAGGAATTATAGAAGGAGATAAGGTTCGCATTTTTGCCGGACCTTTGCAGGGAATGGAAGGCCTGATTAAGAAAATCGACCGCCATAAACGGATGGCTTACCTGGAGGTGGAGATGTTCGGAAGGACGGTGGAGATGAAGGTGGGGTTGGAGATTGTGAGCAGGATAGGATAGACATGGATGCATTAGTGAGTAGATGGTAAAGATGAATAAAGCCTACGGTTGATTGCGCTGTGTAATCTGCCGTGGGCTTGTTGTTTGTATATAGATTGATTTTGGAGAATGGGGGCTAGACCGAAATGTCGTTAAACTATAGCGGAGGAGAGATAGATGGTAAAAAACGCTGATTTTCAGTAAGTGTCCTGATTCCTTTGACCGGGCTAAAAACCATAAACGAAACCATAGAATCTGTCATACGTGAGGAATGCCCAAAGTGTGAGATTTTGATTCTCAGAAATGATATTCAAAGTTTGCCGCAAGGGACTGACGTTGCGGAAAAAGATATTTTCTATCAGGACTCGGATTACTTGTTAAGAGAGATTTTTATTCGGAAAAAGGGAAAGGGCGATGCTTTAAATGAAGGAATTCGTCGGGCAAAGAACGATTTGATTTGTGTGCTTGATGCGGATTGTATCTTGAAAGAAAATGCACTTTCACAAGCAGTGAGACATTTTGAGAACGATGAGGTGGTTGCAGTTGGTGGTCGGTTACTTGTTGCAAACGAGGATGGTTCTCTTTTAGAAAGAGCTCAGTGCTGTGAGTATATGAAAACCTTTCAGATTGCCAGAAGAATATTTGCCAGGTTAAACGCACAGTGTCTGATTTCAGGAGCATTTGGTGTCTTTCGTAAAAGTGCTCTGTTGGAAATGAATGGCTATGATACAGATACGGTGGGGGAAGATATGGAATTGGTCCTTAGATTACAGGATGGAGGATACCAGAGATGTGGTAATCAGATTGTGTATGATCCAACTGCCGTTTGCTATACCAGAGTCCCACATAGTCTCAAAAGATTATTGCATCAACGGGATAGATGGCAAAGAGGCTTGATGGATTGCCTGATTAAGCATCGAAATATGATTGCAA
>JALERH010000062.1 GCA_022764275.1 Blautia sp.
CAGAAGCAGCTGCTGACCATTGCGAGAGCCATTCTGGCGGACAATAAGATTCTGATTCTGGATGAGGCTACTTCCTCCGTAGATACCAGAACGGAGATGCGTATCCAGAAGGCGATGGATAACCTGATGAAGGGAAGAACCAGCTTTGTCATTGCCCACAGGCTGTCCACCATCAAGGATGCAGATCTGATCCTTGTGATGAAGGATGGTGACATCATTGAACAGGGCAATCACGAAGAGCTCCTGGCAAAGAAGGGCTTCTATGCAGATCTTTATAACAGCCAGTTCGAAAAAGCAGAGAGTGCGTGAGCCTTTGATGTTACTATTCGGCTAAGCCGTGAATCGTACCCCTTTGATTCAATCAACTTTAAAATAGAATAAGGCAGGTTGTATTCGGGGAAAAAATTGGTTATACTTTTCGTAAGAAAGGTGTAGCCGATTTTTTTAACATACATTCAGATATAATAGAAACACTTAAAAAGACCAGGAGATTTTTTCATGATGATAAACCAGAAGGACGGAAAACAATACCTTGCTTATGTTCTGGAGAAACTGAAAGCGCGGATTGCCCAGATCAGCCAGTCCATTGCGGAGGGGCAGAAAGAAATCGAGGGAATGCACGAATATTACTGGGAAAATTACACGGAAATGGACCAGTATGGATATGAAAATTTTGATAACCAGCAGGCACTTTTGCATCAGATCAATGCCAATGAACAGCAGCTCCATTTAAAGCGAAGATTCAAAAAGATGCTGGATTCGCCGTTCTTTGGCAGAGTAGACTTTCTTTATGACGGGGAGGAAGAACCGGAGATTTTTTATATCGGAATCGGAAATTTTGCAGAACAGGCGGGAAAAGTGCCGCTGGTTTACGACTGGCGTGCACCGGTGAGCGGACTTTTTTATGACTTTGATAAAGGACCGGCTTCCTATGAGGCTCCCCTGGGAGAAATGACAGGAGAAATCACTTCCAAGTGGCAGTACAAAATCCGCCGCGGCCAGATGGTCTATCAGTTTGAGAGCGATGTGAAGATTGATGACGAAATCCTCATGGCTGAACTCGGAAGCAATGGGTCTGTAGCACTGAAAAATATCATCCGCACCATACAAAAGGAGCAGAATGCCATTATCCGCAATACAAAGGACCGGATCATGGTGATTCAGGGTGCGGCAGGCAGCGGTAAAACATCCATCGCTCTGCACCGCATTGCGTATCTGCTCTACCATGACAGGAAAAATCTGAAATCGTCCAACATTCTGATCCTGTCGCCAAACAGTATTTTTGCGGACTATATTTCTCACATCCTTCCTGAGCTTGGAGAGGAAAACATCCGGGAAATGAGTTTTGATTTGTTTGCCTATCGTCAGCTGAAGGATACGGTTTCTGACTGCGAGGATCGTTACGACCAGATTGAACGCATGCTGAACTATCCGGAAATGACAGACTATTACAAAGAAAAGCAGTCGCAGGAATTTCTGAACCGTCTGGAAGGTTTTCTGACCGGACTGGAAGATGAGCTGATGAATTTCCATGATGTGAATCATAAAAGCTATACAAAAAAAGAGTCAGACATCATCGAACTGTTCTATTTTAAATTTATGGATATTCCCCTGCTTTCCCGTATGGAAGCTGTGGCAGAGTATTTTATTGATGAAGTGGAAACCCTGCGGGGGACAGATATGGAGGAAGAGGAACGGGAGCTTGTGATGGAAAAATTCATGAGCATGTATGAGACAAGGGATTTGTATGTCCTTTACAGCCGTTTTCTGGAAAACGAAGGCTATCTTCCACTTGCCCATGAGCCTCTGGAGAAGAGAAAGCTTCGGTATGAGGATGTATATCCTGTCCTTTACCTCAAATACAGGCTTCTGCGTCAGAACAGCCATACGGGGATCAAGCATCTGGTAGTGGATGAGATGCAGGATTATTCCAGGCTGCAGTACCGGATTCTTCGCATGATGTTTTCCTGCCGCATGACCATTCTGGGAGATAAAGCGCAGACCATGGAGGAAAAAAATCAGGATGTGATGGCATTTCTTCCAAAGATTTTCGGGCGGGATATCCGAAAAATCGTGATGAACAAAAGTTACCGGAACACAGTGGAAATTGCTTCCTATGCAAACCGTCTCGCCGGGATTACGGATATGGAACTGTTTGAACGCCATGGGGAGCCTGTGGAGGAGAGATTCTTTGCAGAAATGGAAGATGCTCTGGATGAGATTACAAAGAAACTCTGCCTTGGGGAGGAGGAGTATGAGACGGCAGCCGTGATTCTGCGCACGCAGAAAGAGGCGGATCTGGCGTCTGCACTTTTAAAGGAGAAGCTTTCCGCGGCCGGATTTGATACGGAGAACCGTTTCTCCTATCTGCACCGGGACAGCTCCAGTTTCCGGAAAGGGCTGACGGTCACCACCTTTTATCTGGCCAAAGGGCTGGAGTTTGACCAGGTATTTTCCCTTTTTCCATCCCGGGATGAGACACCTCTGGCGAAACAGGGAAGATATATTGCAGCTACCCGTGCTCTGCACCGGCTTCACATGTATGAATATGGAAAATGAAGTTTACAAATTTGTAATATAATGAGATACAATAAAAGCAGATTCCTGTGAGAAAACAGTGAAAAATGAATAATTTTATGCGATAAAGTTTATAATAACATTACAAGAATTTACAGGAATTTCACAAAGCGTATCGGAAAATTCATTGACAGGTTTGTAATAAAATTGTAAAATATAACCCTAGGGACATTATTTGATAAAATAAGGAGGATACCATGAAGAATAAAAAGATTTTAGCAATCTTAGCGATAACGGCTGCACTTTCCTGTGTTGCCACAGCCTGCAGCTTCGGCGGTGATGAACCGGAGGAGCAGGTAGTTGTAGATGAGACCACACCAACTCCGGCACCAACAGCGACACCCACTCCGGCACCGACGATTGCGCCGGATGTGCAGGATACCACTTATACATCTGCGAACGGCGTATCCATTAAGCTTCCGGATGCCACCTGGTCAAATAAATCTGATGAGGCGGATTTATTGAGCTTTGAGTCACCGGAGCAGGGGAAGATTCTTATTCTCCACGGACAGGGAGAGGAGGATATGTCTTCCGCAGTAATTCCAGATACCCAGGATCTGGCTGTGTCGCTGGAGCAGGCTTCTGATATGACACAGGGTACGGATTTTGAGATTCAGAACTATACAGCCAATAATGTAAATGGAGTAGGTGTTTACTCCTATACGGTAAAATATCTGAATACCGAGAAGAGCGGCGGCTATGCTTACGCAGTAGATAAAGTATTTGCAAATGACACGGAATTTTATTCTATCTGCGGCTCCGTAAAAGGCGATGCTTCCCTGGCTGGCATCCAGAGTGCTGTAGAATCCTTCCAGATTGTCGGAGAGTCTTCTCTGAAGGCCGGAGTACCGGCTGCGGACGGCACTGCAGCAGGTACAGCGGACGGAACAGCAGGCACGACGGACGGTACCACAGGTACTGCAGACGGAACAACCGTTTCCGATGGTACCACTTCCGGCGGCAGCACGGCAAGCTCCGCAGACGATGGAACTTATGGAAACTCCGCAGGCTTTACTGCAGAGCAGCTTCGTGATACGAACCAGACCAGGACCATCTACCGTAATTCAGACGGACATCCGCTTGTTATCACCCCGGATGGAAATGGCAACTGGAAGGACTTTGACGGAAATACCTATCGTTTTGCAAACAACGAGGATGTTTACGATCAGAATGATGTGGATTATTACTGGCACGGCGAGGGCGCTGACGTATACTATATGCCGGTGGAATAAAAAATCAGAAATGAAAGGATGGCGGTCACGATTTTGTGACCGCTGTTTTAATTTTGAGTATTGCATGCGCCTGACGTGGATATGAGATACGATATACGATATTTCAAATACGGCCCCAAATACGTGTCGTGTTTTCCTTGGAAAATCGGAGATATTATGATATGATGGAACACGAAGAAAAAGGTTCTTTCGAAAGTTCGGGTAAGTAAGAGGTTTGAGAATAAATTTCGCTTCGGGGTCTATACAAAATTTTTGCTCCGTCAGAGCCATTTATTCCGAAAATCGAATAAATATTGCGGCTTTTCAGGGCAAATTTTCCCTATATGAAAAAAATTGCTTCCCAGACCCCGCTTTTGGGCATTTCCGGGGTCTGGGGAATCAGTTTTTTTGTATAGATACTTTTGTGGCGGTAAGTGCCGTATTTTACCTGAGATTTTCCTGAAAAAGGGGGCTAATCATGAAAAAATATTGTATAGACCCCGTGGGAAAAATTTCTGCTTAAATTTTATATACCCAAAGATCGGAAAGAACCGAAAAACACACATGGACACAAAAGATATCCATGAAACAGCTTGGAGGGATTGGATGGACAATATGGAAGCCTACGGCGAATTTGCAAAGGTGTACGATATTTTCCAGGATAATATTCATTACGAAGAATGGGCAGACTATCTCTGTGAAAGACTGAAGGAATACGGGATTGAAAATGGCCTGGTGCTGGAGCTTGGCTGCGGGACCGGGACGATGACCGAGCTTCTGGCAGAAGCGGGATATGATATGATCGGTGTGGACAATTCCGAGGAAATGCTGGCAGAGGCCATGGAAAAGAAAGAACAGTCCTGTCATGATATTTTATACCTGCTGCAGGACATGCAGGAATTTGAACTGTACGGCACGGTCCGGGCTGTGGTGAGTGTTTGCGACAGCCTGAATTATATTACCGAAGAAGAGGAACTGGAACATGTTTTTTCTCTGGTAAACAATTATCTGGATCCGGGCGGAATCTTTATATTTGATATGAATACCGTATACAAGTACAGAGACATGCTGGGGGACTGTACCATCGCAGAAAACCGGGATGAGGGAAGCTTTATCTGGGAAAACAGCTATGATGAGGAGACCGGCATCAACGTTTATGAGCTGGCACTGTTTCTGCCAAGGGAAGACGGACTGTATGAAAAATCTGAGGAGATTCATTATCAGAGGGCTTACCCAATGGAAAAAATAGAAGCACTTCTGGAAAATGCCGGTCTGAAGCTTCTGGCGGTATATGATGCATATACACTGGAAAAACCAAAGGCGGACAGCGGAAGACTTACGTTCATTGCCAGGGAGCATGGGAAAACTCCTGCTGCAGGAGCATAAAAAGTACGGGAATCGCAGAACGTATATCTTCGTTATGAAAAGATAAATTTATCATAAATAATACAGGATTGGAGAACAATATGAGTGACTATATTATCAGAGCGGTAGCGGCCAACAGCCAGATTCGTGCTTTTGCCGCGGTTACCACAGAAGTAGTGGAAACTGCAAGAAACGCCCATAACACGAGTCCGGTGGCAACGGCTGCGCTGGGACGCCTTCTTACAGGAGGGGCGATGATGGGTGTTATGATGAAAGGGGAAAAAGATATCCTTACCCTGCAGATTCATGCAGGGGGACCCTTGAATGGAATCACAGTTACCGCAGATTCCCAGGGAAATGTAAAAGGATATGTGGGAAATCCGGATGTCTGCATTCCTGCTAACAGCAAAGGAAAGCTGGATGTGGCAGGAGCCGTCGGCGTAGGATTTATGAATGTGATCAAGGATATGGGGCTGAAAGAACCATATGTGGGGCAGGTGGCTCTGCAGACCAGTGAGATTGCCGAGGATCTGACCTATTATTTTGCTACCAGTGAGCAGGTACCATCTGCTGTGGGGCTTGGTGTTCTGATGAACAAAAACAACACAGTCCGTCAGGCAGGAGGTTTTATCGTACAGCTTATGCCTTTTGCAGAAGAATCCGTTATTTCCAGACTGGAGCAGAACGTAGCAAAAATCAGTTCCGTTACCAGCCTTCTGGAGGAGGGGCATACACCGGAGAGCCTTTTGAATACAGTCCTGGACGGTTTTGATGTGGAGATCAATGACCGGGTTCCCACGAAGTTTTACTGCAACTGCAGCAAAGAGCGTGTGGAAAAAGCCCTGATCAGCATCGGACGTAAGGAGCTGAACGAGATGATACAGGAAGGAAAGCCAATAGAGATGAACTGTCATTTCTGCAATACGAATTATACTTTTACGGTGGAAGAGCTAAAAGAGATTCTCAGAAAATGTAAATAAGGAGTACAGACCATGAAACAGGGTTTTATAAAAGTGGCGGCGGCTACGCCGAAAATTACAGTGGCAGACTGCCGGGCAAATGGCAAGGAAATCGTCCGTCTGATTCGTGAAATGCAAAAAGAGCATGCCAGAGTTATGGTATTTCCGGAGCTTTGCATCACCGGCTATACCTGTCAGGATCTGTTTCTGCAGAGGCGGCTTCTGGACAGCGCGTGGGAGACGCTTCTTAATATTGCAGAGGAGACAGAGGACGTGGATGCCCTGATTTTTGTGGGACTTCCTCTTCGCCATAATGGAAAGCTGTACAACGTGGCAGCTGCTTTAAATCATGGAAATATTCTTGGTTTTGTGCCAAAGACCCATCTGCCCAATTATAATGAATTTTATGAACAGCGTCATTTTTCCGCCGGGACAGAGGATTTTGACTGTCATACGGTGGGGGAGGAAGAGGTTCCCTTTGGAACCAGTCTTTTGTTTACCTGTGAGGAGATTCCGGAGCTTACCGTGGCAGCGGAAATCTGCGAGGATCTGTGGGTGCCGAATCCCCCAAGCGTTTCCCATGCTCAGGCGGGGGCTCATATTATTGTAAATCTTTCTGCCAGCGATGAGATGGTGGGAAAGGATTCCTACCGCAGAGATCTGGTGACCGGGCAGTCAGCCCGCCTGGTGTGCGGCTATATCTATGCCACTGCAGGGGAAGGGGAATCTTCCCAGGATCTTGTTTTTGGAGGTCAGAATATGATTGCGGAGAATGGAGTCATGCTCTGCGAGGGAAAGCGTTTCCGGAATTCTGTCATATACGGGGAAATCGATGTGCAGCGTCTTGCGGATGAAAGACGCCGGATATCCACATACCCTCCGGCAGATGGAAGCTGTTATGAACAGATTCCTTTTGAGGTGGAAGTGGAAGAGACAAAGCTTACCAGAAATTTTGCTCCATATCCTTTTGTTCCGTCCGGAAAAGAGGAAAGGGATATGCGCTGCGAGGAAATCCTGAATATCCAGGCTATGGGACTGAAAAAACGTCTGGAGCATGTGCATAGCCAGAAGGCTGCTGTAGGACTTTCCGGCGGCCTGGATTCTACCCTGGCGCTTCTTGTCATCGCCCGTACCTTTGACATGATGGGAGCACCGAGAAAACAGATTCACTGCATTACCATGCCATGTTTTGGCACTACGGACAGAACTTATCAGAACGCATGTAAGTTAAGCCGCTGTCTGGGAGCAACGCTTTCTGAAGTGAATATCAAGGAGGCAGTCAATATCCATTTTCGTGATATCGGTCATGATCCGGAAATCCATGATGTGACTTACGAAAACAGTCAGGCTCGCGAAAGAACACAGATTCTCATGGATATGGCAAATCAGGAGGGGGCGATTCTGGTGGGAACGGGAGACCTTTCTGAGCTGGCCCTCGGATGGGCAACCTACAATGGCGATCATATGTCCATGTATGGGGTAAATGCTTCTGTGCCGAAAACCCTGGTACGTCATCTGGTGCGTTACTATGCGGATACCTGCGGCGACGAGGCCTTAAGTGAGGTGCTTCTGGACATCCTGGATACTCCGGTGAGCCCGGAGCTTCTGCCTCCAGAGAACGGGGAAATCGCCCAGAAGACAGAAGACCTGGTAGGACCTTACGAGCTCCATGATTTCTTCCTGTATTATATGCTGCGTGCAGGTTTCGAGCCGAAAAAGATCTACCGCGTGGCATGCCGTACCTTTGAGGGCACTTACGGGAAAGACACGATTCTGAAATGGCTGAAAACGTTTTACCGAAGATTTTTTGCGCAGCAGTTCAAGCGCTCCTGCCTGCCGGACGGACCGAAGGTGGGAAGCGTGGCACTTTCGCCAAGAGGAGATCTGCGGATGCCAAGTGATGCCAGCGCAGCTGTCTGGATGGAAGAGCTGGATGAAATTTCATAAACGGACGCATAAAAGGCGGGGAACTTTAAGGGTTCTCCGCCTTATTCAGTGCGTCCTCTATGGCACTTAACAAAACCATGGAGGTATATTTCTGTTCGCTGGGATAATCGATGTTTTCCAGCGACTGTTTTGTATAAATCTGGCTGGCAAGGGACTCAAGGGCAGGTTCCATGAGCGGAAACGAGGCCTTTGTACTTTCGCTCAGGTTTACAAGCTCAACAGACTTGATCCGGTCCGCATCCACGGTGACTTCCACGTCAAAGGTATTGTTGTTCAGCGTAATGGATGAACGGTAGACACCGGGAGTATATCGGGAGGAAACAATGCTGGATGCAGTCATGCTTTTTCCAGGCCCGAACATAAAAAAAATGAGTACGCCGAGAAGGATAGCAAGTATCAGAAAAATGACAGTGTACACCACTTCCTTCATATGTAACACAATGATCTTCGTTTTGGAACTCATGGTACGCGCCTCCTGGTTTACTTTGTATATCCTATTATCAAATGGACAGATTTATGATAAAATGATGGAAAAGTTCCGGACGCATTTATCCGTATGGACATCTGAAGGAAAAGGAGAATACGTATGTCGTTACAGTTTATCATTGGAAATTCCGGTGCGGGGAAATCACATCTTGCATATGAACGTATTATCAGGGAATCCATGGAACACCCGGAAATCCTGTATTATATCATTGTACCGGAGCAGTTTACCATGCAGACGCAAAAAGACGTGGTGGAGATGCATCCGGGAAAGGGAATCCTGAATATTGACATTCTAAGCTTCGAACGTCTTGCCTATCGCGTATTTGAAGAGGTGGGCGGGGATAATCGAAAGCTTCTGGAGGATACGGGAAAAAGTATGGTTTTGCAGAAGCTTGTCCAGAAGCATGTAAAAGAACTGCCCTATCTGGGAAGCCAGATGAAAAAGCCCGGATATCTGGATGAGGTGAAATCACTTCTGTCAGAGTTTATGCAGTACGACATCCGGCAGGAGGAACTGGAGGAAATGCTGGAGAAATCCCGGCAGCAGGCTTTGCTTCATATGAAGCTTCATGATGTGGGGGTTCTTTACCAGGCATTCCGCGAATATCTGGAGGGACATTACATGACCGGAGAGGAAGTAATGGATGTCCTTCTAAAAGTACTTCCTTTTTCGGAAAAGCTGAAAAACAGTGTCCTGCTTCTGGATGGATTTACCGGTTTTACACCCATTCAGGTGAATGTCATCCGGGAACTTCTGGTGGTATGTCAGAAGGTTCTGGTCACGGTGACCATGGATGCCGGAGAAAATGTATTTGCTCTGGGAAAACCCCACCAGCTTTTTTATATGAGCCATAAGATGATCCATACTCTTGCCGGACTGACAAAGGATCTGGATGAGCCGGAAATCGTGGAACCCGGTGAACATTCCAGATTTGCCCATGCCCCGGCACTGCAGTTTCTGGAACGGCATCTCTTCCGGTATCACAAAGCAGTGTATGAAAAAGAGCAGAAGGAAATACAGATTTTCTGTGCGGGAAACCCATTAAAGGAGATGGGAGAGGCTGCGATGCGTATCCGGCGGCTGGTACGTGCAGAGGGGATGCACTACGGAGAAATCGCTGTGATCACCGGTAATCTGGAAGAATATAAAAGTCTGGCCTCCCAGGTGTTTGATGAGGCGGAAATCCCTTATTTCCTGGATGAGAAGCACACGGTGCTGATGAATCCGTTTGTGGAATACCTGCGGGCAGCCCTTGAAATGGCTGCAGAAGGTTTTTCCTATGAAAGCGTGTTCCGGTATCTGCGCTGCGGCATGTCGGATGTGACAAGAGACGAGGCAGACCGGCTGGAAAACTATGTCATTGCATTGGGAATCCGGGGATTCCGGCAGTGGTCAGAGAAGTGGGTCAGAATTTATTATGGAATGAAACCGGAAGAAATCATGAACCTGAATGAAATCCGGGAACGATTTGTTTCGGAAGTGGGAGAACTGGCACAAGGATTTTCAGGAGGAAAAGGGACAGTCCGGGAGTTCTGCCATGTCTTATATGATTTTATTGTAAAAAGTAATATCCAGACAAAACTGAAAAAACAGGAACTGTATTTTAAATCCATCGGTGCAAAGGCGATGGAGAAAGAGTATGCCCAGATTTATGGAATCATAATGGGACTTCTGGATAAAATGGTGGAAATTCTGGGAGAAGAGACGGTGACAAGACAGGAATTCCGTCAGCTTCTGGAGACCGGACTTTCCAGGGCGAAAGTGGCGCTCATCCCGCCCAGCATGGATCAGGTTGTGGTGGGAGACATGGAACGTACCCGTTTAAAGGACATAAAGGCACTGTTTTTTGTTGGGGTAAACGAAGGGAGTATTCCAAAGAATACGGATTCCGGGGGAATCCTCACCGAGATGGACCGGGATTTCTTTGCAGATCAGGGACTGGAACTGGCACCCGGTCCGAAAGAGCTTATGAATATGCAGAGATTTTATCTGTATCTGAATCTTACAAAGCCCGGCAGGCTCTTATGCCTGTCCTACAGTTTGTCAAACAGCAAAGGAGAAGCCATCAGCCCGGCTTATCTAATTCATAATCTTACAGCAATGTTTCCCGGGATAGAAATCACAAAGGCAGAAGAACGGGAAAATATGCTGGATGGTATGGAACTTCCCGGCACAAGCCTGGACTATTTTCTGGAAGGCCTCTCCGGAAAGGGAGACAGACAGGATGCACAGTTATTTGAAGAACTATACAGCTGGTACCTGAGAAGTCCCAAGTATCGGACTATTGTTGAAAAATTGGTGGACGCGTCCATGACCAGAAAACCTAAGGATGTGATCAGCAGAAGCGTGGCAAAGGTACTTTACGGAGAGGTTTCTCCCAACAGTGCTACAAGGCTGGAACGCTTTTCCGCCTGTGCTTTTGCACATTTCCTGCAATATGGACTGAGACTTTCAGAGCGTGCAGAATATGAATTCAGGGCTATGGATATGGGAAATGTGATGCATCAGGCCCTGGAAAAATTTGCAGTACAAGTCCGAAAAGAAGGACTGAAATGGAAAGACCTGACGGAGGAAAACAGAAACCGAATTGTGGATGAATGTGTGGATGCGGTGACGGCGGATTATGGAAATACGATCTTAAAAAGCAATGCGCGAAATGCTTACATGATTGAGAGAACACGCCGTATTCTTCACAGAACGGTGTGGGCACTGCAGGAGCAGTTAAAGGAAGGGGAGTTTGAACCGGAAGGATTTGAAGTTTCTTTTGGAGGAGGCCGTATTGACCGTGTGGATATTCTGGAGGAGGATGGAAAAGTGTTTGTCCGTGTCATTGATTATAAAACAGGCAATACCTCTTTTGATCTGGTGTCCCTTTATCACGGCCTGCAGCTTCAGCTCATGGTTTACCTGGACAGTGCCATGCAGGTGGAACAGAAGAAATATCCGAATCAGGAGATCATACCTGCCGGAATTTTTTATTATAATGTCAAAGACCCCATGATTCAGGAAAAGATACAGGCAGATCTTGATGCGGTAAG
Organism: Blautia sp.; assembly: GCA_022764275.1. GTDB lineage: Bacteria > Bacillota > Clostridia > Lachnospirales > Lachnospiraceae > Blautia_A. The sequence continues at coordinate 11,585 of JALERH010000062.1, forward strand.
CGAAAAGCTTTTGAAAGAACTGAAAATGAACGGTCTGGTGCAGGCTGACCATGACCTGGTGACAAAAATGGACAGAAGCCTTTCTTCCCTTCCTGTGGCATTTAATAAAGACGGAAGCTTTCGCAAATCTTCCTCGGTGGCTACCAGGGAGCAGTTTGACATTCTGAACCGTTATGTGAAAGGGAAAATCGCAGCTATTCAGGAGGCTATCCTAAGTGGTGAGGCAGAGGTTTCTCCCTATGAGCTGGGAAAAAGAAATGCCTGTACCTATTGTCCATACAGCACGGTATGTGGTTTTGACAATAAGCTTCCCGGCTATGAGTTTCGGAGGCTTAAGACCTTTTCGGATGAAGAGCTTTGGGAAGCTTTTGCAAAGGAGGTGAGGTAGATGGGAATGAAATGGACGAAGGATCAGAAGAAGGTCATTTCCCTGCGGAATCGGAATATTCTGGTAAGTGCGGCCGCCGGTTCCGGTAAAACGGCAGTTCTGGTACAGCGAATCCTGAGCAAGGTCATGGATCCGAAAAAACCGGTGGATATTGACCGGCTTCTCATCATGACCTTTACCAGGGCGGCAGCAGGGGAGATGCGGGAGCGTATTTCAAAAGCTCTGGATGACGCATTGTATCACAATCCTGACAATGAACATCTGCAAAGGCAGACCACGCTTATCCATACTGCACAGATTACCACAATCGATGGTTTCTGTTCTTATGTAATCCGAAACTATTTTCACCTGATCGGGCTGGATCCGGGATACCGGACAGGAGATGAAGGAGAATTAAAGCTGCTGCGGGAAGATGTGCTGAAAAGGCTTCTTGAGGATTATTACGCAGAGCATCAGCAGCGCTATGAACACTTTGTCGAGTGCTATGCCCCGGGAAAATCCGATGAGGGAATCCGGGACCTGATCCTGCGGCTTTACGATGTGGCTATGAGTAATCCTTATCCGGAGGAATGGCTGGACAATTGCCTGGATGCTTATCAGACAGATGATCGGGAAGAACTGGATAACAATAAATGGATGGACCTGCTGTGGAACGGCGTTCTGGAGGAAGTGACAGAGGCCGGGAGTCTGGCGCATAAGGCCAGAAATCTCTGCACGGAGGAAGGCGGTCCTTACCTGTATGAAGAAGCGCTGACCAGTGATATCCTATTTATTGAAGAAATAATAAAACGAGTTTCGGAGAAAGAGTATGACAAGGTGGCGGAACTTTTTGCGCATCCGTCTTTTGCAAGACTATCCACCAAAAAACCGAAGGAATATGTGGATGATCAGATGAAGGAACAGGTGAAAAGCCTGCGGGAAGAGGAAAAAGATATTCTGAAAGAGACAGGAAACCGCTATTTCCAGAGCAGTGAAGAAGAGCTTCTGGAATCTATGAAAATCTGCAGAGAGCCCCTGGAAGTTCTGGTGGAGCTGACAAAGGAGTTTATTGCACGGTTCGGAGAGAAAAAGCGGGAGAAAAATCTGCTGGATTTCACGGATATGGAGCATTTTGCTCTGAATATCCTCATGACGAAGGACGAGGATGGCTGGCATAGGAGTCAGGCTGCGAAGGAATTGTCACAGAAATATGATGAGGTTCTGGTGGATGAATATCAGGACAGCAACATGGTGCAGGAAATGATCACAGTCTGCGTATCCGGATGGGCAGACAACCGGAAAAATATCTTTATGGTAGGGGATGTAAAGCAGAGTATTTACGGCTTTCGTCTGGCGAGACCGGAACTTTTCATGGAAAAATATAAACATTATAGTCTGGAGGACAGCACTGAGCAGCGTATTGACCTGGATAAAAACTTTCGAAGCAGGCCTGAGGTTCTGGAGAGTGTGAATTATATTTTCGGTCAGATCATGGGAGAGGATTTGGGTGGAATTACCTATGATGAGGCAGCAGCTTTATATCCGGGCGCTGTTTTTCCCGAGGGAGCGGATGAGGATTTTGTGAAAACAGAGATCCTCCTTGTGGAAAAAGACGGGGAGGAACTGGAAGAGGAGCAGACCGGACAGGATGCCAGGGAACTGGAAGCACTTGCAATCGCACACCGGATTCGGGAAATCGCAGGAAAAGAATGCGTGGTGGATAAGGAAACCGGAAAATATCGTCCGGCTGAGTATGGGGACATGGTGATTCTGCTTCGAACCGCATCGGGATGGTCGGAGACCTTCGGGGAGGTATTGTCCAGTCAGGGGATTCCTTCTTATACAATATCAAGAACAGGGTATTTTTCTGCACTGGAGGTTGTCACGGTATTGAATTATCTGAAAATCTGTGACAATCCTCTGCAGGATATTCCCATGGCAGGAGTACTCCGCTCACCTGTCGTGGGTTGTACCACGCAGGAACTGGCCATACTTCGAAGCGAGTACCCGGAAGGAAAGCTGTATGAAAGCATATGTGCCTGTATAGAAGAAGGGCAGCTTTGTCTTTTTCAGAACCAGGAAAAAGAACAGCTGAAGGAGAAGCTTCGGAGATTTGTGGAACAGCTTACAGAATTTCGCAGTATGGCTGTTTATACGCCGGTTCATCAGATGATTCTTCAGATACTGGAAAAAACGGGGTATGGAAATTATGCCAGAGCACTTCCGGACGGGGCGCAGAGAAGTGCCAATCTGACCATGCTGGTGGAAAAGGCCAGGGATTATGAGAAGACAAGCTATCGTGGACTGTTTAATTTCGTGCGATATATTGAACATCTTCAGAAATATGAGGTGGATTACGGTGAAGTGAATCTGGCGGGAGACGGGAGGAGCGCCGTACAGATTATGACCATCCACAAAAGCAAAGGGCTGGAGTTTCCCATTGTATTTGTGGCTGGAATGGGAAAACAGTTTAACTTTCAGGATCTGAATGCGAGACTTCTGATCCATCCGGAACTTGGGGTGGGTGCAGATGCGATCCTGCCGGAAAAAAGAGTGATCGCCCCTACATTGAACAAGCAGCTGATCCGCCGGGAGCTTTTGAAGGAAAGCCTGGGCGAAGAACTTCGTGTGCTGTATGTGGCAATGACCAGGGCAAAAGAGAAGCTGATTCTTTCCGGAACCATTGGAAAACTGGAAGAAAAAATAGTAAAGCTGTCCCGCTTTCAGGACAATAATGTGAGGCTTTTGCCAATAGGAACACGATTGAAAGGAAAGAAATACTGGGATTATATTTTACCGGCACTTTCCCGCCATCGGTGTATGGATGAGCTTTATCAGGAATATGGAATCGCACCTGAGAGGAAGAATCTGCTGTATGATGATATGGCGGAATTTCTGGTGAGAAAGGTAACGGCAGCAGAACTTGCAAAAGAAGAGGTTCTGTATCAGGCAGGAGAGCAGATACAGGAGGAAGTCCTGAAAAACTGGGACTGTGACCGGGTATTTAACGAAACCATCCGGAAAGAACTGGAAGAAAGATTCGGCTTTTCCTACCCTTATGAATATCTCAGGGAAATTCCGGTAAAGGTCAGTGTCTCTGAACTGAAAAAAAGAAGTTATCACGATGACTATGACAAAGAGGAGAACCTGCTTTTTGAACCGGATATCATTCCGCTGATTCCGGCGTTCATGGCAGAAAAAGAGGAAGAATATACCGGAGCGGCAAGAGGTACAGCGTATCATCGCGTGATGGAATGCCTGGACTATGAGAAAACAGATACGGATGAGCAGCTGCAGGAGCAGCTGGAAAAACTTCTGGAGCAGAAAAAGCTTATGGAAGCGGAAGAACAGTGTATCCGGATTCCGGATGTGAGGGCTTTTCTGGAGTCATCTATTGGAATGCGGATGAAAAAAGCAGCTCTGGCCCATAAGCTGTACAGAGAGCAGCCTTTTGTGATTTCCAGAAAAGCATCGGAAATTGATGAAAGGTGGCCGGGAGAAGAGACCGTACTGGTACAGGGAATCATAGACGCGTTTTTCTATGAGGAAAATGAACTGGTACTGGTGGATTATAAGACGGATGCGGTAAGAAAAGGAGAAGAGATGCGCCTTGTGGAGCTTTATCATACCCAGCTGGAAGATTATGCGCAGGCGCTTGAGCGGATGACAGGAAAAAGGGTAAAGGAAAAATACATCTATTCCTTTACCCTGAACAAAGCAATCCTGCTATAGAATCAGACCCGCCATCCGGCAGGGTATTTGTTTTTCAGTGTCTGGTTCACCAGCTTGCCAAAGCCCAGAGGGTAACCTTCCACACTGAGCAGGTGCCAGCCCTTTTGATGAGCTGCTTCGCCGTCCTCGATGGTCAGTGTTTCTCCCTTAAGGTATCGTGTCAGACGTTCATCTGTTACGGAAAGGGAAATCACAGCCCCTGCCTCGCCCTTTCGGAAGGCAAGGGCGAGAGGCTGGGACGGCTCAAAACGGTTTTTCTTTAAATCACCGAGGTAGAGTCCGTTTCGGAGAAACGTAATGCCCCGGAAATCACAGGAGACAGGAGGAAGATAATAAACCTTATCAGAACGGATTTCCACACGGTTCCAATCAAAGGGCTGTCCTCCCAGGGTTTTCATTTCAATTTCTTCGAAAAAAGCTTCCATCCATTTCCGGGCGTTTTTGTCCGGTTTTGTCTGTACCTTTGTCTCATGGCGGATGGCTTCTCCGGGCTTGGTGAGAAGAGCGAGAAAATGTCCCTCCCCGTCCATTTTGTGGGGGAAGATGCGGACGCATTTTTTCAGGCGTTCGTCACCGTTTCCCCAGGCGGGAACGCCGGCGGAAAAGCCATCATAAGGCAGCATATCCAGCAGTTCCATTTCGGGGCGTTTTTCCAACAGCCAGGAGATGGTTCCTTCGTCTTCCTCGGGTGCAAAGGTACAGGTGGAGTAAAGCAATAGACCGCCGGGACGAAGCATATCTGCAGCATTTAAAATGAGACGGCGCTGTATCTGGGAAAGCTCATGAGATTTCTCCGGTGTCCAGTCTCTGGCAAGAGACTCTTCTTTCCGGAACATGCCTTCCCCGGAGCAGGGAGCGTCCAGGATGATTTTATGAAAAAAGTCAGGAAAGCTTTTTACAAGCTTTTCGGGGTCTTCATTTGCCACAAACAGATTGGGAATGCCGAAAAGCTCCAGGTTACGCAGCAGTGCCCGGGCGCGGGAAGTGCTGATGTCGTTGGCGACAAGAAGGCCAGAGCCCTGCAGTGCGGCTCCTGCTGCAGTGGCTTTTCCTCCGGGGGCGGCACACATATCCAGTACATATTCACCGGGAGCGATGGGAATTCTGGAAGCGGGAGTCATGGCACTTGGCTCCTGCAGATAGTAAAGCCCTGCCTGGTAAAGCGCACATCTTGCCGGACGGCTCTCCTCGTCATAAAAATAACCATTTTCCACCCAGGGAATCCTGCGGACAGGAAAAGGTACAATTCTCTCAAATTCCTCACAGGAAATTTTTGACGTATTGAGACGAAGCCCGAAGGTTCTGGGCTTCTCGTAGCTATTCAGAAACTCTTCATATTCTGTGCCCAGCATTTCCTTCATTCTTTCCAGAAAGGCTGCAGGCAGAATCTTTTTTCTATCATTATCCATCAGAATCCTCCTAAGAAGCAAGACGTTATTTATCAACCATTATAATGGAAATTATTATTTTTCTAAATACTATTGACAAAACTATATTATATGATATATAGTATTGCCAATAAAATAATATTGATAAATCATATAATATTATAGAAAACAAGATAGGAAGTGAGTGCATGGTATTTAACACAGGAGCTGCCCTTCTGGATGCAATCGTTCTGGCCGTTGTCTCAAAGGAGGAGGAAGGCACCTATGGATATAAGATCACACAGGATGTCCGGGGAGTACTGGATGTATCCGAATCAACCCTTTATCCGGTCCTGCGGCGCCTGCAGAAGGATGACTGTCTGGAAGTATACGATCAGGCATTTGCCGGGCGGAACAGGAGATACTATAAGCTGACGGAGAAAGGTGCTGCTCAGTTGAATCTGTATAAGACAGAATGGAAAAACTATTCGACAAAGATCACGAAGTTGTTTGAGGGAGGAATATGATTATGAACAGAGCACAGTTTATGGAGCAATTGAAAAAATTGCTGTCCGATATATCTGAAGCCGAAAGGCTGGAGGCTCTTGAATATTATGAAAATTATTTTGACGATGCAGGTCCGGAAAATGAGGAGGCTGTTATCCGCGAGCTGGGAAGCCCGGGGAAAGTTGCCGCGATTATCAAGGCAGATCTGAAGGAAAGCAATGACAGCTATGCCGAATATACAGAGTATGGCTATGAGGATGCCAGAAGCCGGGAACAGAGGCAGACTCCAGGGAGATTACGGCGTGGCTACCATGCAGGACAGAAAAAAAGCAATGCAGGAATCGTGCTGATTCTGATTTTGCTCGTATTTCTCTCTCCCTTTATCAAGGGCGCTGTGGGAGGAATTCTGGGAATTATAGTTACCATTATTCTGCTTCCCTTTTTGCTTGTATTTGCGCTGGGAGCCGGAGCGCTTGGGCTGATTATCGGTGCCATTGCCTGCATTGCCGGAGGTATCGGGCTTTGCTTCTCCTATGTGGGAGGCGGGATTCTGACAATCGGGATCGGATGCCTTTTGATGACTCTGGGAATTCTTTTTGGAACCCTTCTTGTATGGGTGGCAGGAAGGATTCTGCCAAAGCTTCTGAGAAAAGTTACGGATTTTTGCGGAAACTTATTTCATAAAAAGGAGGAAAAGGGCGTATGAAAAAATTTGTCAAGATTATGCTGATACTCGCAACGGCTTTTCTGGCTGTGGGAATTGGCTTTTCCATTGCCGGAGCAGCGATGGGCGCCACAGTCGGAAGTGTGAAAGTACTGAAAAATATCGGAGCCCATGTTTCATGGAACAAATTTGTGGAAACCGTGGATGGGGACTGGGATGAGGACGATGGCTGGGATGAGGATGACCGCGGCAAGAAAGCGGTGGCATCCCGGAAAAATGGCAGTACGAAGGTCTATGAAATTGCTTTGGCAGAGGAACTGGAAATTGACCTGAAATACGATGAACTTATTCTGAAGGAATATGATGGAGATACGATCAAAGTGGAAGTGACAAACGATTCAGCCGGAAAGGTTTCCGTGAAATCAGATGACCATGAGCTGAAGATCACAAGTACCGGTAAGAAAAATGACCGCAGCATTCAGGTTTCCTATCCGAAAGGAAGCACCTTCAAAAATCTGGACATCGAGGTGGATGCTGGCACGGTGGGCGTATCGGGGACAATCTATGCGGATGAGTTTTCAGTAACCGTCGGCGCAGGAGAATTTACAGGAAACGGTGATATTACCGCCAGAGAATGCGACATAGAAGTGGGGGCAGGAGAAATCAGCCTCTCGAAGCTGGACGCATATAATATCAGCGGAGAATGTGGAATGGGCTCCATGAAACTTGGACTGAAAGGAAAAGAGAGCGATTATGATTACCGTCTGGAATGCGGTATTGGAGAAATTTCCATCGGAAACAGTGAGTACAGCGGACTTGGAACGGAAAAATCAATCAACAACGGAACAGATCGTATTCTGGAACTGGAATGCGGAATGGGAGAGATTACAGTAACTTTTGAAAACTGATTACAAAACAGATTATGAGAAAGAGGGATCACATCATGAGTAATAAACGTTTGTACAAATCAACAGTCAATTGTATGCTTTGCGGTGTATGCGGAGGGATTGCCGAGTATTTCGATATCGACCCGACTCTGGTCCGTCTTGCGTGGGTCATCCTGACCTGCTTCGGCGGAGCGGGAATCTGGGCATATATCATTGCTGCCATTATTATCCCGAGGGGATAAGAGGCACAGCAGTCAGGCATTTCGTATATAAGAGTGACAAAACAGGTATATTCTGGCGGATTTTCGGTCATACTCCCAAGGAAAAGACAAAGGAGTGTGAGAGATTTGAACAAAGACAAGGAAGTGGAAGCTTACCGCAACGGAGAGCTTACCCCGCAGGAAAAGTCAAAGTACGAAATTGCCCGGGAACTGGGGCTTCTGGATAAGGTCCTGGACGGAGGCTGGAAAAGTCTTTCTGCCAAAGAGACGGGACGCATCGGCGGGCTGATGGCGCGCCGGCAAAATACAGAGCATACACATAATTAAATTGAAATATGAATAAAATGAAATGGCAGGTATCTGGCACAAAATTCCGGTACCTGTCATTTTTGTGGTGTGTATTTGAGGGATATACAAAAAAATCGTGCTTGCAATTCGTTGCTGACGCGAAAAAAAAGTTGCAAAATAAAATAGGGGAGTATATAGTTTTAATATGAAAACAAGAATGGAGGAGGATTATTATGGTCAATTATTCTGAAAATCCGGATTTGCAGTATCACATTCAGGTTGGCCCGGGGGGTGTGGGAAAATATGTGATTTTGCCCGGGGATCCGAAGCGCTGTGCAAGAATTGCCGCCCATTTTGAAAATGCGGAAATGATTGCCGACAGCCGTGAGTTTGTAACATATACGGGATATCTTGACGGGGTAAAGGTAAGCGTGACCTCCACGGGAATCGGTGGTCCATCTGCATCCATTGCAATGGAAGAGCTTGTAAAATGCGGAGCAGACACTTTTATCCGTGTGGGGACCTGTGGGGGAATAGACTTAAAGGTGGAAAGCGGCGACCTGGTCATCGCGAGTGGGGCAATCCGTATGGAAGGCACCAGCCGTGAGTATGCACCTATTGAATTTCCGGCTGTAGCAGATTTTGAGGTGACAACTGCACTTCGAAACGCAGCGGAAAAACTTGGACAGCCATATCATGTGGGCGTCGTCCAGTGTAAAGATTCTTTTTACGGACAGCATACACCGGAGATTAAACCGGTAAGCTATGAACTGCTGAACAAATGGGAAGCATGGAAACGTCTTGGCTGCCTGGCATCGGAAATGGAATCAGCGGCACTTTTCGTAGTGGGAAGTTATCTGAGGGTACGTGTGGGCTCTGTATTTGTAGTTCTTGCCAATCAGGAGAGAGCGAAGGAAGGTCTGTCCAATCCGGTAGTGCATGACACGGAAATGGCGATTACGGCAGCCGTGGAGGCAATCCGGGAGCTGATTAAAAAAGATATGATTCGGAAATAAAGAAAGGGATGATAGCTATGGAAAAAACGGAAATTTTATCGCATGTAGACCATACACAGCTGAAAGCATTTGCCACATGGGAGGACATCAGAAAGCTTTGTGACGAGGCTGTCAGCCTTCATACCGCATCGGTGTGTGTGCCACCCTGTTATATAAAAAGAATCCGGGACAATTATCCGCAGTTGGATATCTGTACCGTTGTGGGCTTTCCTCTGGGATACAGTGTGACTGAAGCAAAACTTGCCGAAGTAAAACAGGCACTTCTGGATGGAGCTGATGAAATTGATATGGTAGTGAACATTACGGATGTGAAAAATCACGATTACGATGCTGTGGAAACAGAAATCTGTGCTCTCCGTGAGGCAACCGGATCCAAAATTCTGAAGGTGATTATTGAAACCTGCTATCTGACAGAGGAGGAAAAAATCCGGCTTTGTGAGATTGTTACCCGTGCAGGTGCGGACTATATTAAGACATCCACTGGTTTTGGAACCGCAGGGGCAACACTGGAGGACATCCGACTTTTTAAAGAGCATATCGGACCAGGAGTGAAAATGAAAGCAGCTGGCGGTATCCGTACCAGGGAAGCGATGGAAGCTTACCTTGCGGAAGGGTGTGACAGAATCGGCAGCAGCTCTGCCGCAAACATCTGAAAAAAATGTCAGGAGTGATAACTTGAATTCATCAGACCGTAATTATATTCAGTTGGAAAATGTCTCGAAAATCTATGGATCAAAGGAAGTCAGGATCGTAGCTGTCGATGAGATAAATTTTTCCATTTCAAAAGGAGAATTCGTGGTGATCGTAGGCCCCAGCGGCGCAGGCAAGACGACCGTATTAAATATCCTGGGCGGCATGGATAAGGCTACAAGCGGCTCCGTCTGGGTAGACGGAAAAGACATCGCCCGGTACTCCAATAAAAAGCTCACCGGATACCGCCGGGATGACATTGGATTTGTGTTTCAGTTCTATAATCTGGTACCGAACCTGACAGCACTGGAAAATGTAGAACTGGCAGGCCAGATTTGTAAAAATCCACTGGATGCCCGAAAGGTTCTGGAAGAAGTGGGATTAAAGGACAGGCTTGGAAACTTTCCGGCGCAGCTTTCCGGAGGAGAACAGCAGAGAGTTTCCATTGCCAGGGCACTGGCCAAAAATCCCAAAATGCTTCTATGCGATGAGCCGACCGGAGCACTGGATTATCAGACCGGAAAGTCAATTCTCAAACTTTTGCAGGATATGTGCCGGGAGAAGGGGATGACCGTGATCGTCATCACCCATAATTCTGCGCTGACACCTATGGCAGACCGGGTCATCCGGATCAAAAACGGAAAAGTATCCCGGATGACACAGAATGATCATCCCACTCCGGTGGAAGAAATTGAGTGGTAGGTGAAGCGGATGAAAGCACTGCATAAAGAATTCTTGATGGAAATACGAAAGAGCAAGGCGAGATTTATTTCCATATTTTTTATCGTAGCACTTGGCGTTGCCTTTTTCTCGGGAATTCAGGCATCATCTCCGGATATGCGTTATTCCGGGGATGCCTACTATGATGAAAATACTCTGATGGATCTGAAAGTCATGGGAACTCTGGGATTGACGGATGAGGATGTGAAAGCCCTGCAGGAGCTCGATGGTGTCGAGCTTGCAGAGGGTGCATATTCCACAGATGCCATGTGCGGCGAGGGGGAAAAGCAGAAGGTCCTTCACGTGGAATCTCTGAATCAGGAGGTGAATAAGATTACGCCTTCGGAAGGCCGGATACCGGAGAACAGCGGTGAAATTTTTCTGGACAGCGCGTTTGCTTCCTCACAGGGATATGAAGTAGGAGATAAGATTTCTCTTCGTGAGGAAGCGGATAAAGAACTGTTGGTGAAAAACGATTACACCGTTGTGGGAGTTGGCAACAGTCCTCTTTATATTTCGTTTAACCGTGGAAATACGACGCTTGGAACAGGTGAGGTGAACGGCTTTGCCTACATACTTCCGGAAGATTTTAACCAGGAGATTTATACGCAGATCTATGTACTGGTGCATGGCGCAAAGGGGCTTACCAGCTATAATGACAGCTATGACAATCTGATCCGGAAGATTTCAGACCGGGTCGAAGAAATTGCAGATGTGCGCCGTGAGGCCCGTTTTGCGGAAGTGAAATCTGATGCCCAGGAGGAAATTGATGATGCCCGCAAGGAACTGGAGGACGGAAAGAAGGAAGCAGATGAAAAGCTTGCGGATGCCGAAAAAGAGTTACGGGACGGGGAAAAGGAATTAGAAGACGGAAAGAAAGAATACGAGGACGGCAAACAGCAGCTTGCGGATGCAAAAAAAGAGCTGGAAGACGGAAAACAGCAGCTTGCGGACGCAAAGAAAGAGGTTTCTGACGGCTGGAGCCAGATTTCCAGTGCAAAAGCGCAGGTGGCAGGTGCACAGTCAAAACTTCAGAGTGCTCAGGCTGAGGTGGACAGCGGGTGGGCAGAAGTAAATTCCAACCAGAAGACGCTGGACAGCAGTGCGAAAAAGCTGGAAAAGGTCAAAAAAGAGCTGAGCGACGGCCTGGCACAGATTGAGCAGGCAAAAGCCACATTAAATGAAAAGCAGTCCACGCTTGATGCATCGAAGGCAGAGATTGCATCCGGCAGGGAGCAGATAGAAAGTACCAGAAATGAGCTGAATATTCAGAGACAGCAGTGCGAGGATGGGCTTACAGAAGTGGCGGCAGGGGAAGCACAGCTTCCCGCGGCCGAGGCGGCTCTTGCTCAGGCTAAGGAACAGTTAAACAGTCTCATTGCTCAGAAAGACAGTGCAAAAGCACAGTATGAAGCTGCGGTGAATTCCGGCATTGCTTCCCAGGAAGAGCTGGATGCCCTGGCAGCACAGGTGGCTGCTCTGGAGGAACAGACTGCCCAGGTACAGGCACAGGTAAATGAAAGCGCTGCGGCTCTGGAGAGCAGTCGGCAGCAGCTTGCAGCCACCAGAAGTGAACTGGAATCGGGCATCGCATCCATTGATGCAGGACTTTCCGAGCTCACCCAAAAAGAGGCAGAATTAAATGCCGCAGAGACACAGATTGCAGAAGGTCAGACTCAGATCAACCAGGGCTGGGAGGAACTGAAGGCCCAGGAGGCCAAGCTTGCTCCGGCCAGGGAAGAAATCGCAAAGGGAGAAAAAGAACTGAAAAGCGGGCAGGCTCAGATTGATGCCGGAAAGCAGAAGCTGCAAAGCGCTCAGGCGGAGATCAATTCTTCTGCCAGTCAGCTTGCCGGGGCGCAGGCGGAGATCGACAGCAATGTCCAGAAGCTTGTAAACGGTGAACAGGAAATCAAGGATAACGAAAAGAAGCTTACGGATGGCGAGAAAGAGATCCAGGACAATGAGAAAAAACTTGCCGATGCCAAAAAGGAAATTGAGGACGGAGAAAAGGAACTGAAAGACGGCCGGAAAGAATACGAGGACGCCAGAAAAGAGGCAGAGGAAGAAATCGCCGAAAACGAGCAGAAGCTTGCGGATGCCCAGAAAGAGCTGGACGAGCTGGAAGAACCTGAGTGGATGGTGACCAACCGAAATGACCTTCCGGAATATTCGGATTACGGGGACAATGCTGACCGAATCAAAAATCTGGGGCAGGTATTTCCGGTGATCTTTTTCCTGGTTGCTGCGCTGATCAGCCTTACTACTATGACCCGAATGGTGGAGGAGCAGCGTACCCAGATCGGAACTATGAAAGCCTTGGGCTACGGCAAGGGAGCCATTGCCTATAAATATATTGGCTATGCGTTTCTCGCTACGGTGGGAGGCAGCATCCTTGGTATTCTTATAGGAGAAAAAATCATTCCTTATATTATTATTAATGGATACGGAATCATGTATCACAATGTTTCCAACAGCCTGGTGATGGATTACGAATGGAAATATGCGTTGATTGCTTCTGGGGCAGCAGTAGTATGCACCGTGGGGGCCACTCTGTTTTCCATTGGGAAGGAGCTGAGAGAAACACCGGCTTCCCTGATGCGGCCGCCGGCGCCAAAGGAAGGAAAACGCGTGCTTATCGAGCGAATCCCATTTTTGTGGAAGCATTTAAGCTTTACCTGGAAATCCACCATGCGAAATCTTTTTCGCTATAAGAAACGGTTATTTATGACGATCTTTGGCATTGCAGGCAGTATGGGCCTGATGCTGGTGGGCTTCGGACTGCAGGACTCCATTCTGGATATCGCTACGCTGCAGTACAGTAATCTTCAGCACTATGAGGCAAATGTGATCGAAGATGAGGATGCCACCAGCGAGGAGAAGGAAGAAGTTTACCAATTCCTGAAAGCACAGGATAAAGTGGAGCGAAGCAGCAAAGTGCAGATGACAAAAATGACGGTTCCAAGGGGGTCATCCAACATCAGCGTATACGTTTATGTTCCGGAGAGTCTGGAGAATTTCAAAGAGGACGTAACACTGCAGAACCGGGTGACCGGGGAAAAATATGAGCTGACGGATGAGGGCGCTGTTATCTGCGAAAAAACAGCAGACCTTCTGAATATCGGGGTTGGGGATGAAATTACCCTGAAAAAATCCGACAAAGAGTATGCCGTCAAAGTAGCCGCTGTCACGGAAAACTATATGAGTCATTTTGTGTATATGACACCGGCGGTTTATGAGGAAACCTTCCACGAAGCTCCGGAATACGGAAACATTGTATTTACCATGAAAGAAGAATATAAGGATGAGCTGGGGACTGTGGGAACCGATGTACTTTCTTATCCCGGTGCATTAAGCATCAGCTATACCAGCAGTCTTGCGGGACAGCTGGAGAGAATGCTCAGCACACTGGGAATGGTTGTCATTGTGCTGATCGTTTCTGCCGGAATGCTGGCTTTCGTGGTACTCTATAATCTGAATAACATTAATATCACGGAGCGCCAGAGAGAGCTTGCCACTTTGAAAGTGCTTGGCTTTTATGACTCAGAGGTTTCCCAGTATGTATTCCGGGAAAATATCCTGCTCACCATTATCGGAGTGCTCTGTGGAGGGGGATTCGGGATTTTCCTTCATCGCTATGTGATCACTACGGTAGAGGTGGATGCCGTAATGTTTGGCAGAAACATAAAGCCCATGAGCTTTGTGATCAGCGGTCTCATTACCTGCGGATTTTCTCTTTTCGTAAACCTTACCATGCATTTCAAGCTGAAAAAAGTAGACATGGTGGAATCCCTGAAAAGTGTGGAATAGAGAAAGAAAACACTTACTTATGCTTGACAAGAAATAAATTTTTAATTATAGTAAAGGGCATAATAAAGGCGAGGAAAAAGAGGAGTAAGCGGTACGCTCTGCCAGAGAAAAATGCCATGGGTCATCCCCGTGCTGGAAGGCATTTTCAGAAATCACGGCCGCTGAAGGTAGCTTTGGAGCCGGGGAGCTGAAAGAAGAGTAGGCTTTCACGTATACCTGCGTTAAGGGTTAAGGAGATATGCAGAAACGGGATTCTCTGCATAATGAAGGTGGTACCGCGACGACAATCGCCCTTCACACATCAGTGTGAGGGGCGCTGTTTTTTTGGGGAGAAATGCCAGACCTTTCCACTGATTCGAAACCATAGATTGGCAAAAACATGCCGCAAAATTAAGCCGCAGTATGGCGGCACAGGAGGAAACCAAGAATGAGCAAGGAACTTGCAAAAACCTACGATCCGAAAGGAATCGAAGAACGTCTTTACAAGAAATGGATGGACAACGGTTACTTTCATGCAAAAGTAAACCCGGATAAGAAACCTTTTACCATTGTGATGCCCCCGCCAAACGTAACCGGACAGCTTCACATGGGACACGCACTTGATGAAACCATGCAGGATATTCTGATTCGTTTCAAGAGAATGCAGGGCTATGAAGCGCTTTGGCAGCCAGGTACAGACCATGCAGCCATCGCTACAGAAGTAAAAGTTACAGAGAAGCTGAAAAAAGAAGGCATTGACAAAAATGAGATCGGCCGAGAGAAATTTCTGGAATATGCATGGCAGTGGAAAGAAGAGTACGGCGGAAAGATCATCAATCAGTTAAAGAAGCTGGGCGCTTCCGCGGACTGGGAGAGAGAACGCTTTACCATGGACGAAGGATGTTCCAAGGCTGTACAGGAAGTTTTCATCAAATTATATGAAAAAGGCTATATCTACAAAGGCTCCCGTATCATCAACTGGTGCC
This sequence comes from Blautia sp., assembly GCA_022764275.1. Classification (GTDB taxonomy): domain Bacteria; phylum Bacillota; class Clostridia; order Lachnospirales; family Lachnospiraceae; genus Blautia_A. The sequence continues at coordinate 26,819 of JALERH010000062.1, forward strand.
CGGTATGTCAGACTTCCATTTCTGTCGCAGAGGTAGAGCATGAGGATCTGGACGGATTTTTCTGGCATATCAATTATCCCCTCGTGGGGGAAGAGGGCAAATTTGTGGAGATTGCTACCACCCGTCCGGAGACTCTTCTGGGAGATACGGCTGTTGCCGTAAATCCGGAGGACGAGCGCTACAAACACCTTATTGGGAAAATGCTGAAGCTTCCTCTGACAGACAGAGAGATTCCGGTGATTGCGGATGAGTATGTAGACAAGGAATTCGGAACCGGCTGTGTAAAGATTACCCCGGCACATGATCCCAATGACTTTGAGGTAGGAAAACGCCATAACCTGCCGGAAATCAACATTATGAATGATGATGCCACCATCAATGAGCTGGGTGGAAAATATGCCGGAATGGATCGCTACGAGGCAAGAAAAGCTATGGTAGAGGATCTGGATAAGCTGGGACTTCTTGTGAAAGTCGTTCCTCATAATCACAGTGTAGGAACTCATGACCGCTGCGGTACGACTGTAGAGCCTATGATCAAGCCACAGTGGTTTGTAAAAATGGACGAGATGGCAAAGGCTGCCATCAAAGCTCTGGATGACGGAGAACTGGAATTTGTTCCCCCGAGATTCGACAAGACCTACCGCCATTGGCTGGAAAACATTCGTGACTGGTGTATTTCCCGTCAGCTCTGGTGGGGACACCGTATCCCGGCTTATTACTGTGACGAATGCGGTGAGACAGTGGTTGCCAGAGAAATGCCGGGAAAATGCCCGAAATGCGGCGGAACCCATTTCCATCAGGATGAGGACACCCTGGATACCTGGTTCAGCTCCGCATTATGGCCGTTCTCCACACTGGGATGGCCGGATAAGACAGAGGAAATGGAGTATTTCTATCCTACCGATGTGCTGGTAACAGGATATGATATCATCTTCTTCTGGGTAATCCGTATGGTATTCTCTGCACTGGAGCAGACTGGAGAGGTACCGTTCCACCATGTTCTGATTCATGGTCTGGTAAGGGATTCCCAGGGCCGCAAGATGAGCAAATCTCTGGGAAATGGTATCGATCCTCTGGAAGTCATTGACAAATACGGCGCAGATGCGCTGCGTCTGACTCTGATCACCGGAAATGCACCTGGAAATGATATGCGTTTCTACTGGGAACGTGTGGAATCCAGCCGTAACTTTGCAAACAAGATATGGAACGCTTCCCGTTTTATTATGATGAACCTGGAAGGAAAGACGGTTACGGAGCCGAAAGATATCACTGCACTTTGCCCGGAGGACAAATGGATTCTTTCCAAACTGAATACTGTGATCCGTGAAGTGACGGAGAACATGGACAAATATGAGCTGGGTATTGCAGTTCAGAAAGTTTATGATTTCCTGTGGGATGAGCTTTGCGACTGGTATATTGAAATCGCAAAGGTACGTCTGTGGAAGGCTGACGAAAATCCGGAGGCAGCAAACGATGCTCTCTGGACGCTGCGTACAGCACTGACTCAGGGACTGAAACTGCTCCATCCGTTTATGCCGTTTATTACCGAGGAAATCTACTGCACACTCTTACCGGAAGAAGAGTCTATTATGATCTCCGACTGGCCGGTATACAAAGAAGAATGGAACTTCCCGCAGGCTGAACTTGCAATTGAAAGCTTTAAGGAAGTGGTAAGAGGCATCCGTAACACCAGAAACGAGATGAATGTTCCGCAGAACCGTAAGACGCACCTTGTCATTGTGGGAAAAGATGAGCAAATCTGTGCAATGTATGAGGAGAGTAAGAAATCCTTCGTAAACCTCGCTTTTGCAAAGGAAATCCATGTACAGGCTGATAAGGCCGGCATAGGCGAGGACGCAGTATCTGTTGTTGTTTCCAACGCTGTCGTTTATCTGCCGTTAGAAGATCTGGTAGACAGGGAAAAGGAACTGGAGCGGCTCACAAAAGAGCAGGAGCGCCTTACAAAAGAAATCGCCCGCTGCGAAGGTATGCTGAATAATCCAAACTTTGTAAACAAAGCCCCGGCTGCCAAGGTAGATGCGGAAAAGGAAAAACTTGCAAAATATAAAGAGATGAAAGAGAAGGTAAACATGCAGCTGGAACAGCTTAAGAAGTAAAAAGGAGCGTTTTGATGAAACTGAGCAAATTTTGCAATAAGATATCCCTCATTCTCCAGGCATTATGGTGTGTGGTTCTCTATTTTATCATAGAGGCCATCAGCCGCCACTCTATCGCAGAGACCTGGGATTACATGACGGGAAAACCGTTGGTGTTTGCTTATAATACAGCGTTTATTTTTACCACAATGCTGATCGTTTACCTGTTTCACAGACGATTTTTCTGGCGTGTGGTGGTGTCTGTCTTCTGGCTGTTTTTAGGAGCGGTAAACGGAATCCTGCTGATGAACAGGGTAACGCCGTTTACCGGACCTGACCTGCATATGCTGACAGATGGAATTGCCATTATGCAGAAATACCTGCCTGCGTATGGCGTGGTGATCGGCTGTATCGTGATCGGAGCCATTGTGATAGGGCTCATCACCCTGTTCATCAAGGGACCGAAGTACAAAGAGAAAATCCGGTACCGTTATGTCGTTCCACTGATCATTGTGGGAGTTCTGGCTTTTGGAGGAATTACCCAGCTTGCCCTGGAAAAAAGAGTCTTGTCCAACTATTTTGGAAATATCGCCTTTGCTTATGAAGACTATGGATATCCCTATTGTCTGGTGACTACCATTTTTAATACAGGTATCAGCTGCCCGCGGGATTATTCCGAGTCCGAGATTAATCGGATTCAGAATACGGAGGAGAACCTCCCGGCAACAGATGAGGAAAGCCGGCCCAATATTCTGTTCCTTCAGCTGGAATCCTTTTTTGATCCCACGTTGGTAAATTACCTGGAAATTTCCGAAGACCCGATTCCTACTTTCCGAAAACTGATGGAAGAGTATTCTTCCGGATATTTCAAGGTGCCATCTGTTGGTGCCGGAACGGCAAATACGGAATTTGAGGCAATTACCGGAATGAGCCTTCATTATTTCGGACCGGGAGAGTATCCCTATAAAAGCATTCTGAAGGAAACGACCTGCGAGAGTGCCCCTTATGTATTAAAGGATCTGGGTTACAGCACCCATGCAATACATAACAATGAGGCGAATTTCTATGGAAGAAAAACGATTTTTCCGAATCTGGGCTTTGATACGTTTACCTCAGAAGAGTATATGCCGGAGGAAAATCAGAAGAATCCTCTGGGTTGGGTAAAAGACAGTGTCCTTACAGACGAAATCCTGAAATGCCTGGATTCCACGGAAGGACCGGATTATGTCTATACCATTTCCGTACAGGGCCACGGAGATTATCCGGAGGAGCCAATCCTGGAGGATCCCCAGATTACCGTTTCCGGTGCGCCTACAGAAGAAATGAATAATAAATGGGAATATTATGTAAATCAGATTCATGAGATGGATCAATTTGTCAATGAACTGATACTGGCTCTGGAGGACTATCCGGAAGATGTGGTCCTGGTCATGTATGGTGATCATCTTCCCACCATGGGACTGACGGTTGAGGATCTGGAAAACAAATATCTGTTCCAGACAGAGTATGTGATCTGGGACAATATGGGCCTGACCAAGAAAGATGAAAACCTGGCTTCCTATCAGATCGCGGCAGAGGTGCTGGACCGTGTAGGTATCCATGAGGGTACGATTTACCGCTATCACCAGGCAAGAAGAAATACAAAGAACTACCAGGTTGATCTGGAAACTCTGCAGTACGATCTGCTTTATGGAGAGAGGTATGCTTACGGCGGGGAAAACCCTTACAAACGAACCAGGATGAGGCTGGGACTTTATGATGTGACGCTGGATTCCATCCGGCTTGTATCCGATACGGACTATACGTATTATATTCAGGGAACAAATTTCACCCCATCCAGTCAGGTGAAGCTCAATGGAGAATGGTACGATACGATTTACGTAAGTCCTGCGACTCTGGTTATTACCGGAACTGAGCTGAATGATTTTGACAGAATTTCTGTTGTGCAGCGAAGCAACAGCTCTACCAGAAAGGCACTGAGCAAGAGCTATGATCGTGCAGTTTATGCTCTGTACAGCGAAAATCCGTGGAAACTGACACGGGAACCCCAGGAAAACTAAAAAATTGTCGTATAAAAACTTACGATTGGTACTGGACATCTTTCACCACTATTATATAATGATAGAGTAACAGTTCTGCCGGGAAGCGGGATGTATCTTCCCGGCAGCTTTGCAATACATTAGATAAAAGTGGTGAATTTTTTTATGAATTACGAAGAAGCAGTTGCTTATATTGAAGAAACTCCAAAGTTTACGAAAAAAAACAGCCTGGAGCATACAAAAGAATGTTTAAGGAGACTGGGAAGCCCGGAGAAAAAATTTAAGGTGATCCATGTGGCGGGAACCAACGGAAAGGGAAGCACCTGTGCTTTCCTGACCTCCATCCTGAGAGAGGCAGGATATTCCTGCGGACTTTTTACCTCTCCTCATCTGGTAAAAATCAACGAGAGATTCCAGATCAACGAGGAAAATATTGATGATGATACGTTTCTGGCAGCTTTTGAGAAGGTGAAGGCTCTCGCGGATGAATTGGTGGCAGAAGGAAACTATCATCCGACCTATTTTGAGATGCTGTTTCTCATGGGAATGGTCATTTTTGCTGATGCAGGAGTGGATTATCTGACTCTGGAGACAGGACTGGGCGGAAGACTGGATGCCACGACAGCAGTGGAAGCTCCCATTGCCTGCGTCATCACATCCATCAGTCTCGACCATCAGCAGTATCTGGGAAATACGGTGGCAGAGATTGCGGGAGAAAAGGCAGGAATCATTGTTCCGGGAGTACCTGTCATTTATGATGCCAATGATAAAGAAGCGGCAGAAGTAATCAAAAAAAAGGCAGAAGAGCTTCACAGCCCCGCTTATCCCGTGGTACTTGGAGATGCCACAGTGCTGGGAAATACACGGGAAGGCATTGATTTTTCCCTGAAGAATGGGTATGATGAAAACGGACAATATCACATTCCGTTTATTGCAAAATATCAGGTGATGAATGCTTCCCTGGCTATAAAGACGATGGAAGTGCTTCATGATATGCTGCACGTATCGGCAGATGAGCTGAGAAAAGGAATTTCGGAAACCAGATGGCAGGGCAGAATGGAGACAATCCTGCCGGGTGTGATCGTGGACGGAGCACATAATGAGGATGGAGTCTGTAAATTTGTGGAAACAGCTGCGCATTTTCAGGAGGAATACCCGTTGACGATGCTTTTTTCAGCGGTGAACGATAAGGATTATACGGATATGATCCGTACAATCTGTGAAAAGATCCGTTTCCGCCATGTTGTCACGACGCAGGTGGGAGGATACCGGGAAGTTCCGTCTGAAGAACTGGCACAGATTTTCCGGGATGCAGGATGCTCTTCCGTGGAATCAGAGGATGATATTGAAGAGGCTTTTCGCAAAGCACTTGCGGCAAAAGGAGAGGATGGAATGCTTTTCTGCGTGGGCTCTCTTTATCTGGTGGGAGAGATCAAAGCAGCACTGAACAAAGGCATCAGAGGCTGATACCATCTGACGGGAAAGGAAGCGGTTCCCATAAGGAGGAATTTACATGATCGATTACGAAGAAGAACTGAAGAAATTTGAACCCTGTCTGGATGTCACAGATGCAGAAGGCGCCATTTACGACAGGGAGCTGACAGACATCCTGGATATCCTTCAGGAAATGCTGCGGGAAGCCAAAAGCGGACGCCGCGTGAAATAGAAATAAGGAGATACGAATGAACTGCATGAATTGCGGCGCGTTCCTGGCGGATAAGGATCTGGATTACTGTCCCCATTGCGGCTGTAATGTCCTGATTCAGAAAAAAGTGGATTATCTTTCCAAGTTTTATTACAATCAGGGCCTGGAAAAAGCCAGTATCCGTGACCTGTCAGGGGCCATAAACTGTTTGAAACAAAGCCTTACCTATGATAAAAGAAACATTCAGGCGAGAAATCTTCTGGGTCTGGTCTATTTTGAGACGGGAGAAGTGGTCGCCGCCCTCAGCGAGTGGGTCATCAGCAAAAACCTGAAACCTACGAAAAATCTTGCAAATGAATATATCAACCGTCTCCAGGCGAATTCCAATAAACTGGATGCCATCAATGAGACGATTCGGAAATATAACAATGCGCTGGCGCTTTGTCGGGAAGGGCATGAGGATATGGCCGCCATCCAGCTTCGGAAGATTCTTACTCAGAACTCCAAGCTGATCAAGGGCTATCATCTGCTTGCACTGATTCAGATGAAAGATCATGAATGGAGCAAGGCCAGGAGAACGCTAAGAAAAGCGGCGCGTATTGACAAGACAAACACGACTACCCTGCGTTTTCTGAGGGAAGTAGATGAGCAGACCGGGGTCACCACCCGCCTGGAAAAACAGAAAAAGGGTCTTTTTCAGGGAAAAAATGCTTCGGTGGGAAACGAGGATGGCATCGAGAGCCTGGTGGTTCAGCCGCCCGCATACAGGGAAAACTCCAGAGCTTCACTGTTTATTACGCTTATGCTGGGAGTGGCAGCCGGAGCATTGGCATTCTGGTTTCTGGCGGTGCCGGCAATCAAGCAGGGTATTTACCGGGAAGCAAACCAGCAGATTGTGAAATACAGTGAATCTCTTTCCAGTCAGGGCGCGGAATTATCCAAAGCACAGGGAGAAGCAAAGGAATCCGGTGATACGGCAGAGGAATTCGCTTTGCAGCTGGAGGAAGAAAAGAAGAAGAGCCAGAGTTATCAGGCTCTTATGAACGCTTATGCTGCACTTGTGCAGGATGAGTATGATGCGGCCGCGCTGGAAATCCAGAAGGTTTACGAAGATTCACTTTCGGATGATGTAAAGGGAATCTACAGCCTGATCTGCGAAAGAACCGGTGTGAGCGGAATTTCATCTGATCCGGATGAGGAGAGTACAGACAGCTCGGGAAGCGGAGATTACAGTGATACCGGTTATGACGATTCATACTACGATGATTCGGGTTATGATGATTCATACTACGATGACTCAGGCTATGATGATTCGAATTATGATGATTCCGGCTATGAAGAATCCGGTTACTATGATGAAGACGGAAATTATATAGAGTATTAGAGATTGTCCGGCAGGGTATTCCTGTGACGGGATGAAACAGATACACAGAGAGGAACCTCCAGAAAGGGGATGTGCATGTGCATGTCTCCTTTTCTTTTTGGAGAAAAATGGAATAATCTGCAGAATAAGGGGGAATCTTATTTATGGAACCTGTCTTTGAGACCGCAGGCACCTGCCTGACCATTTTGCTTCCGGCAGAGCTGGACCATCCTGCTTCGGACATTATCCGGAGAGAATCTGACCGCATTATGGGACGGATTTATATCCGGACGATCAACTTTGATTTCCGGCGTACGACCTTTATGGACAGTTCCGGCATCGGGCTGATCATGGGACGGTACCGCGCACTGGGGATGCGCAGCGGGTGTATCCGGGCTACCAATGTGAGCAGCTACATTATCAAGCTGCTGAGACTTTCCGGTGTGCATAAATTTATGGAAATCTGCGATGCGGCAGAAGTTTCAGGCGAATAGAAAGGAGGAGAGTATGATGGAAAATACCAATGAAATGACAATTATTTTTGACAGCCGTCCGGTAAATGAAGGACTTGCCAGGGTTACGGTGGCGTCCTTCTGCACCCAGTTAAATCCGACCCTGGAGGAGGTTGCAGATATAAAAACAGCTGTTTCCGAGGCAGTTACAAATTGTATCATCCACGGATACGAAGGTCAGGTACATAAGATTAAAATGACGTGCAGCCTGAAAGGACAGGAGATTACAGTAGATATCAGCGATGAGGGGGTAGGAATCCCGGATATTAAAAAAGCAATGGAACCGCTTTATACATCCCGGCCGGACAAAGACCGCTCCGGCATGGGATTTACCTTTATGGAAGCGTTTATGGATGAGGTGAAAGTAGAATCCGAGGTGGGAAAAGGCACGACTGTGCACATGAAAAAGACCATCGGCAGATAAGGAGGTAAGATGGACCATACTCTTGCCCTGATCGGGCGCGTACACCAGGGGGATAAAGAGGCAAGAGATACCTTATTTGAAGAAAACATCGGCCTGGTTTACAGCGTTGCCCGCCGTTTTCTGGGAAGAGGAGTGGAGATGGAAGACCTTTTCCAGATTGGAAGCATCGGGCTTCTGAAAGCTGTGGACAAATTTGATGTGACGTTTGATGTGAAATTTTCCACATATGCGGTACCTATGATCGCAGGAGAGATCAAGCGGTATCTTCGGGACGACGGTATTTTAAAGGTAAGCCGTTCTCTGAAAGAGACAAATTACAAAATTTATCAGCAGCGGGAATGCCTGGAGCGCACTTTGGGACGGGAACCTACTCTGTCTGAACTTTCCGAAGCCATGAAGCTTCCTGTGGAGGAGCTGGTACTTACTCTGGAATCCGGGGCGGAAGTGGAATCTCTTCATAAAACGATTTACCAGGGAGACGGAAATGAGATTTCCCTTCTTGACAAGCTTCCGGAAAAAGAAAATCAGCAGGAGGTACTGCTGAATAAAATTCTGCTGGAAGAAATTCTGGGAATCCTGGAACCAAAAGAGCGTCAGCTTATTTATATGAGGTATTTCCAGGACATGACCCAGACGCAGATTGCGGAAAGGATGGGGATTTCTCAGGTTCAGGTATCCAGGATGGAAAAAAGGATTCTGAAAAGGCTGAGGGAGAA